>JAIVTC010000025.1:0-9529 GCA_048629055.1 Candidatus Bathyarchaeota archaeon | reverse complement strand
CCAGGCATTAGCACAGGGCGATGCAGCCATAACGGCCGCACAAGCGCTGCCCCTCTATCTGAGAAACAATGTGGCTAAGAAAATGAAAGTTGGCAGTCGGCAGTAGATGAAAGTTTGCAGTCGTCAGTTTGCAGTATGCAGCAATCCGACAAGAATCCTTGAGTAGCCAACATCTTTACAAATGAGCCGAATTTTAAATATTACTCTCGCCAAGACGCCAAGACGCCAAGACCGCAAAGGTTTTTCTTGGCGAGCTTAGCGCCTTTGCGAGAGAAAATAATCTTTTTCATGCCTCGTCAGTCTGAGACCTGATCTCCCTGGATTTCTGTCAACTACCTACTGCGAACTGCTAACTTTGTCTATTGCTATAGCTTGTGATTCGTCAGAGGGTATCCCCGCTCCTGGTAGTAGCGATAGTGATCACGGCTCACCTGCTTTTGCGCCGGATCTTTGTCGACAATTTCGACGAGGCGTTCAAAATGGCTGAAAAAGGGAGGGATTTCAGTTGCCAGGTTGATCAGGACATCACACTCGTCAGCGGCATCGCCGCTCCAGCCGATAATCACCGGAGTTGTTTTCAGGTCGGCCCGGGGCAGCAGCGCATGCGGAATGAAGCTCTGGTCACGAAAAGTCCACAGCAGCTGGTCCATGTGCCCGGCCTCCTGCCCGGAGTTAGTCTGGATCATAATGCGATGTTTTTGATGCCAGGCCTTCTCTGCGATTCTGCAGCTGAGAAAAAAACGGTCATGGCGCGCATTCTCATTCAGAATATAGAAGTCAATCCGGGTCATGGGCAGAGTCTTGCTTTGTTCAGCAGATAGTTGACCAGCAGCGGTACAGGGCGGCCTGTGGCGCCCTTGTTATCCCCCGATTGCCATGCGGTTCCGGCAATATCAAGATGTGCCCAGGCGTAATCTTCAGTGAAACGGGAGAGGAAGCAGCCGGCAGTGATGGAGCCTGCTGCCGGGCCCCCGATATTGGCGATATCGGCGAAATTGCTCTTCAGCTGTTTCTGGTATTCATCGCCCAGTGGCAATTGCCAGGCGCGGTCATTTGCCTGAAGACCTGCTTCCAGCAACTCATCGGCGAGTTTCTGCTTATTTGCCATCAGGCCGGAGGTGTGATGCCCCAGGGCGACAATGCAGGCCCCGGTCAGTGTCGCAATATCGATCACTACGGCAGGATTGTAACGCTCTGCATAAGTGAGGGCGTCGCACAGGATCAGACGTCCCTCTGCATCGGTATTCAGCACCTCGATGGTCAAGCCGGCCATGGAGGTGACGATATCGCCCGGCTTGTTGGCATCGCCGTCGGGCATGTTTTCGGATGAGGGGATAATTCCGACGACATTGAGCGGCAGTTTCAGCTCTGCACAGGCTTGCAATGCACCGAATACACTCGCACTGCCGCACATGTCATATTTCATCTCATCCATTTTGGCAGGGGGTTTCAGAGAGATTCCACCGGCATCAAATGTGAGTCCCTTGCCGACCAGAACCACAGGCTGCTGATCTTTTTTCCCGCCCTTGTATTCCATGATGATCAGTTTTGCCGCTTGACGACTGCCTCGTGAGACAGAGAGCAGTGCACCCATCTTGAGCTTTTGCATCTCCTTCTCATTGAGGATTTTGCTGCTGAATTTGGGATATTTACGCGCCAGTTTTTGCGCCTTGTCGGCGAGATAGGTTGGTGTGCAGATATTGCCGGGAAGATTGGAGAGGTCTCGCGCCAGTTTCATGCCATCGGCAATCGCCTTGCCGTGGGCAACTGCTTTTTCTGCATAGTGGTTGTCGATGCCGGCAGTGATCAGTATGATTTTATCGACAAGATTTTCTTTCGACGGCTGGCTTTTACACTCATCAAAGCGATAGACGGCATTTTCTGCATACAGCGCTGTTTCCCGTATCAGGGAGTAATGCATTTCAGCAGCTGTCTGTTCGAATGGCAAAGTGATCATCGCATTTGTGCAGTTCTCCTGCTGCAGGCGTTTCATGACTGCTTCTATTACTTCCCGGATTGTTTTTCCGCTGATTTCATTTTTATTGCCGATACCGACAAGCATCACACGCAACGCCTTGATTCCAGGAAGGTTGTAAAAAACTGTCGTCGATCCTGCTTTACCTTTGAAGCCGCTTTTTTTAGCGAGCTGATGCAGTAAACCGTCGCTGGCATCATTCACTTCAGCAGCGATGCTGGTAAGGCGGTTGTTTTTCAGCATCGGTACAACCAGGCAGTTGCCTGAGAGTTTGACTGGAGAGCTGTTTTTTATCTCTATTTTCATGTTGAATACCTGTTGCTGTGAGCGATTCTGTTAGTATGTAACATCTCAAAAAGTCCGTGCATGCATAAAAACGTAGGATGCTGCCGGGCTTGCGAGGCGCATCTGTCGAGATAACCAGCGATCGATGCGCCTGGCCTGCATGGATGTAAGCCAGGGGCGTGAGCAGGACGTGGAAGCTTCGTCCTTTAGCACATTCTACACAGTCGCAAACATTACACAGAGTTATTGAGAAGTTACGTTGGGAGTTGTCCAATAATAACTTCCCGGATAATGCGCAGGAATGTTGTTCGTATTCAAGGCGCAGCAAGGGGCGCATAGCAGCGTTATGTAACTCTTGCTGGAACGCAGAAGACGGACAACAGGGCAAGCAGAATCGGGAAGTTATTATTGGACAGCTCCTTAGTTGACCTAACTGTACCAAATTCTTCTACCGGAAACAGAAGGCATGTTGAATCTGCCAATACTTGATCGTTACATCAGTTCTGAAATTCTACGGATTTTTACCGTTATTCTGACGATTCTGGTGTTGATCCTGGTCGGTGGAACACTGGTGCAGATGCTGCGGCTGGCCGCCGGCGGCTCCATTCCCCCTGAATCGATCATTACACTGGTGACTCTTGAAGTGCTGCGTCTCAGCGGACGACTCATCCCTGCAGCTTTTTTCTTTGCAACCGTGATGGCGCTGGGACGCATGTATCAGGACCAGGAGATGACGGTTCTGCAAACCAGCGGCGTCGGCCCCCTGCGAATCATGCGTATCGTTGCTGTTGCGGCATTGCCAATGGTGTTGATTTCAGCCTGGCTGGTGTTGTGGCTCTATCCGGTCGCAGGGCGGGTTTCGGATGAGCTCAAAATGCAGCACAAGGATGCTGTGCTGCTCTCGGCGATCGGAGCGGGGCGTTTTTATGAAGCCAGGGGTGGAGAGTTGGTCTTTTATGCGGAATCTGTCGATGCGGCTTCCTCAACCCTGGAGAATATCTTCATCCAGATTCGACTGAAGGATGAAGTTGTCCTGATTACTTCTGACAAGGGACGTCACTTCCTGAACGAAGCAACCAACCGCAGACAGGTGGTGCTTGAAAACGGCAATGAATATGTTGGTTTCCCTGGATCTGAAACTTTCTCGACCATGCATTTTGATGAGTATGCAATCGAGATCAACGCCACGCCGGGCGGGAAAGCAAAATTTGACTACAGCAATGTGGATACGCTGGATCTCCTCAAATATGATGGCGTCAAGGCGAAGTCGGATCTTCAATCACGGCTGGTGTTTCCGCTTTCGGTGATGGCATTTGCAATGTTGGCGATTCCGCTGAGTCGCGGCAGCCCGAGAGCCAGTCCATACACACGCATCATATTTGCGGTACTGACGTTTCTGGTGTTTATGGTGCTGACCAAGTCTGCAGAAAAATGGATGGTGAAGGGGATGACACCCGAATGGATGGGGGTGTGGTGGGTTATCGTCTCTATTGTTGCAGCCACCGGCGTCATCTATCTCTATGACCGTGCGCGCTTCATCCGCAGCGGGAGGTCGCATGCAGCGCATTGACTGGTACATTTTGCGTGCCATCACAACCTGGTTTCTCATCATATTGACGATTCTGGTCTCATTCCGCGCTATTGCTTTCCTGGTGCGTGAGACCGGAGATATCGGGCAGGGCGATTATCAGCTGATCCATGTCCTGTTTGTGACCCTGATGCGTGTACCCGGTTTTATTTATGAAATATTTCCGGCTGCGGTGCTCTTCGGCGGGCTGATGGGGCTGGGAGGTCTGGCGCGGCACCAGGAGTTGATGGCAATGAGGTCCGCAGGAGTCTCGATTGGAAGGCTGGTGAAATCACTGCTCAAGACAGGCTTGATACTTGCTGTCGGCGGTGTGCTTGTTGGTGAGATGGTGGCGCCAGTTCTGGAGCAGGAGAGTGAAGTAAAACGTGCCGAGTGGCTGCATCAACAGACGATTCTCCAGTCGAAATATGGTGTCTGGATCAGGGATGCAAAGAGCTTTGTCAATATCCGGCGTATCGATCCGGAACGGAAAATATCGGATATTGCCGTCTATACATTTGCTGATGATGGCGCTCTGAAAATGATACAGAGCGCCACCGGGGCGAAATATGACGGCAAACAGTGGATATTGCAGGATGTCAGTGAACTTGAACTCGGTGAAAAGGGCAACACCCTGGTGCAGCTTTCTCACCGGGAGCTGGACCTCGACCTGAAGATGGGGTTGCTGCTGAATCTGGGGGTCGACCCGGCATTTTTGTCGATGACAGAACTGTATAACTATATCTCGTTTTTACATGACAATGAACAGCGCAGCCCGGAGTACGAAGTGGTTTTCTGGTCAAAAATGGTCGTTCCCGTGTTGAGTGTGCTGTTGCTGTTACTCTCGCTGCCCTTTGTCATCAAGGATATTCGCAATGCTGATATGGGCAAGCATCTGATGGCGGGATCCATTGTCGGTGTGCTCTTCTTCCTGGTAAGTAAAACGGCGGGATTTGCCGCTGTGGTTTATGATATTTCGCCACTTCTTGTCGCGTGGATCCCTGTATCAATCATTGCTGGCGCAACCGCCTGGTTATACCGTCGGTTGGTGTAGATGCGTTTATCACCCGAAGCGCATCAATTGATAGATTCCTGGAGCAGGGAGTTATTTTTGGACAGCTACCAGGATCAGGCGGCTCCCGGCGAGCCTGTCATAGAGGGTCTGGTTATCACGGTCGAAGAGTTTCCACCACAGGCCGACTCCGGCTGGCGCAAGAGTGATGAGAGCAAAGAGCAATCGTTTTAATGCCTGTAGCAGGGACAACGGCTCTCCCGATTGGCTGACGACCCTGAACTTCCAGGTGCGCATCCCCAGTGTCTGCCCGCCATGACTCCAGAACCAGGTATAAAAAATAACGATGACCGCCACAAGATAGAGTTGGAACAGCAACAGTAAATTTCCATCGAGGGTGGTGGCGTCATAGCTGATTTTCAGCGGGACAACTACCAGCGTTGTGGCAAGCAGCAGGATGCCGAAGAGTAGAATCAGATCGTAAAATATCGCCGCCAGTATTCTGGGAATTCCCGGAGTGGAGTGTTGAGTCATAAAAAATCTCTGAATAAGTTCAAGCGATGGGGGGCGGGGAAGGGCAATCAGGATATCTATTGTAGTTCATTGATAGATCCTCCTTCCCCTGTAGAAAAACTTGCGGGAATACTCTGTTCGAGGCTCAGAGCGACTTGAACAGGGTTTTGTGTAAAATTGTATGTTGATTGAAAAAAACTAATAACTTTATCAAAGGAGCGAACAGGATGAGTGAAATGATACGGGTGTTGCTGGTTGAAGACCAACAACTTTATCGGGATGCCATTAAAAATTTTTTGCAGATGGATGATGCCATTGAGGTCGTCGCTGAAACTGGCGGTGGTGAGCAGGTGTTTGAACTGGCGCTGCAGCATAAGCCGGATGTCGTGGTGATGGATGTCATACTGCCTGATATGGATGGTATAGATGCTGCCGACCGTATTCGCCAGCATCTGCCTGATTGCGGGATCGTTATTGTTACCGCAATGGCCCTGGATATTTTTCATCGGGCGATTCGTTCATTGCGAAGTAATGGAGTACAGGGATTTGTTTCCAAAAACTCTGCTCTTGAGGAACTGCTCGATGCTGTCCATGCTGTTTCCAACAATGAGGATTTTCTATCGAAGGATATTAGCCGGTATCTCCAGTATCCGGACAGACGCAATGAAATCTCCTTTGTCCTTGATGAGTTTCCTGATCGTGAATTCCAAGTGTTGCTGCTGACAACGCAGGGAAAGCGCAACAAGGATATTTCTATCCTGATGCTGATTAGTCAGAAAACAGTCAATACCTATAAGACACGTCTCTATGATAGATTGGGTATCGTTAACGATGTACAGTTGATTCACTGGGCATTACATCACAATCTTGTCAAACGACAATATCCCTGACCATTGAATAGTCCGAGATTCCCTGCAATGCCCGAGCCAACTTGTTTCTCGCTGGAGTGTAAATTGTGCTCCCGGCTATCTGATTTTTTACATGAGGTTAAGCAGAATAATCCGCAATATCATTGTCTGCCGGTTCCCTCGTTTGGTGATAAAAACGCTCACCTGCTAATCGTCGGCCTGGCGCCAGGCATGCATGGAGCAAATGCGACAGGGAGACCCTTTACCGGTGATCATGCCGGTATTCTGCTCTATCAGACACTGCACCAGTTTGGTTTTTCCAGCAGTGATCAGAGTGTTGCGGCTGATGATGGATTACTGCTCAAGGATTGCCGTATCACCAACGCTGTTCGCTGTCTGCCGCCTCAAAATAAACCGGTTGGCGCTGAAGTCAATAACTGCAACCGTTATTTGCAACAGGAACTGGCGCAGATGCCACAGGATTCGGTGGTGATGGCGCTGGGTGTTGTTGCTCATCGTGCTGTCATCAAGGCGATGGGGCTCAGGCAGAATCAGTTTCAATTCGGGCATGCAACTGAGCATCAGTTGGCCCCACAGTTGCTGCTGATCGACTCCTATCACTGCAGCCGCTACAACACCAACACCAGGCGGCTTACGACAGAGATGTTCGAAGCGGTGTTTGCGCAGATTCGCGGTCACATGGATTAAGATGGCGTAACATCTTAGCTAGTCCGTGCGTTTTTTGATGCCGTGCAGGATCGGGACCAGCCACTCAGCGCCGCTGTGAATACGTCCCTGTACGCTCTGATAAAACATCCCTGTTTTATACAGCCCTGAATGGCTGGTCCCGACCCTGTTTCCCTGCACGGAGTTATTGAGATGTTACTTAAAATGGCGGGTGACTGTTCAGTATCTTGTTAAACGCGCAAAAAGTCGCTGCTATCAGGTATATCTAAAGGAAACGTCGGAGGCATGGATGCCGAAGCGAGCCTACATGGAGGTATTTACGGCGTTTTCCGGTAGATATACCTGATAGCAGCGACGATCTCGACTCTGCAGACTCACTGAAGAATAACATGACATCTGAAGACGCCTCTCCCCACACAAAGCATGCTGCCGGAGCAGAGGGTTTTGATGCCAAAACTTTTCTGAAGACTCTGACAACGCGCCCCGGTGTCTATCGCATGGTTGATGCCGAAGGCGAAGTGCTCTATGTCGGCAAGGCGAAGAACCTCAAAAAACGGGTGTCGAGCTACTTCACCCGTGCGCTGAACCGCCGCATTCAGATCATGGTTTCACGTATCTTCAGTATGGAGATTGTGATTACCAATACGGAAGCCGAAGCGCTGATCCTGGAAAACAACCTGATCAAGCGCTTCAAGCCTCGCTATAACGTGCTGCTCAGGGATGATAAGAGCTATCCCTACCTGTTTCTCTCGGCTGGTGAGTTCCCGCGACTCGCCTTTCATCGTGGCGCGCGCAAGCAGAAGGGGCGCTATTTTGGTCCCTACCCGGGGGCTGGCGCTGTACGAGAAACTCTGCATCAACTGCAAAAGGTGTTTCCTGTGCGTCAGTGCGAGGAGAGCTTCTATCGCAATCGGACGCGTCCCTGCCTGCAGTATCAAATCAAGCGCTGCAGCGCCCCTTGCGTCGGACTGGTCACTGCTGAACAGTATGCGCTGGATGTTAGTAATACCGAGCGGTTTCTTGAGGGCAGGGCGACACAGGTGATCAATGATCTGACCCGGCGCATGGAGATGGCGGCAGAGCAGCTTGAGTATGAGCAGGCGGCAGAGATTCGCGACCAGATTGTGAGTTTGCGCAAGATACAGGAGCGGCAATATGTCAGTGGCGAGAGGGGAGATCTCGATATTATCGCCATCAGCATCGAGGCGGGGCGCGCTTCCATTCAGCTCTTTACCATACGCAGCGGCAGAAACCTGGGGAATAAATCCTGGTTTCCGCGCATCGTGGAAGATACCACTGCCGAGCAGCTCACAGGTGCGTTCCTGACTCAGCACTACCTGGAGAAAGCCGTGCCTGAGGAGATCCTGGTCTCTGCTATGCCGCCGCAGCGCGAATTGCTGCAGCAGGTGTTCAGTGAGCAACGGCAAAAAAAGGTCACAATCCGCACTGCTGTGCGCGGAGAACGCCTGCGCTGGCTGCAGATGGCGCAGCACAATGCGGATGCTGCACTGAAGGCGAGGCTGCAGGATCAATCCGGAATGCTGGAGCGCTATCAGTTACTGCAGGAGAGTCTCGGGCTCGATGAAATGCCACAGCGTATGGAGTGCTATGATATCTCCCATACCCAGGGGGAGCGTACTGTCGCCTCCTGTGTGGTTTTCAATCTGCAGGGGCCGCTGAAGCAGGAGTACAGGCGTTTCAATATCCGCAAGGCAGCAGCAGGGGATGACTATGCCGCGATGCAGGAGGTGATTCAGCGGCGTTTCGAGCGCATCCGCAGCCAAGAGATTAAAATGCCTGATCTGGTGGTCATCGACGGTGGCAAGGGGCAGCTTCGGCGTGTCGCAGAGACGCTCGCTGAGATGGGTGTCAGCGGCGTCCGTTTGCTGGGAATCGCCAAAGGGCCTGATCGAAAACCCGGCATGGAGCAGCTCTTCTTGTATGGGGAGGAGCAGGCGCTTATACTGCCATCTGACTCTGCAGCATTACATCTGTTGCAGCAGATTCGGGATGAGTCGCACCGTTTTGCAATTACAGGGCATCGTCAACAGCGCGGGAAAGCGAGACGCACCTCGCTGCTGGAAGAGATTCCCGGTGTCGGCGCCAAACGCAGGCGGCAATTATTGCTCCATTTTGGCGGCTTGCAGGAGTTGAGCGCCGCCGGAGCCGAGGATATTGCAACAGTCGCCGGCATCAGTCATGCGCTGGCGCATCGAATCTATGAATATCTACATGGTGATTGAGCAAGTGCTCAATAACTCCGTGCAATCGTAGGTTGGGCAAAGGAGGTACGACGTGCCCAACAAGCAATGCATCCGTTGGGCACGTCACTATCACTCCTTTGCCCAACCTACAACAAGAAAATGCGTATTCAATGCACGGAGTTATTGAGATATTACAAGGAGAAATCTTAACTTATTGATAAATAAGATCTCTCACATTCGTTCGGGATGACAAAACTCACTATTTACGAATTTTGCAAGAGGCTCATCCTAATACCACTATTTTTTCGTCTCTTAAGAAAACCTTAAGGTTCGCCCTCTACCATAAGCTATCCCGATTCAATTGGAACGGGCAGTCACTAAATCAGATCAGGGTGTTGGACCCGAAACATTTTCCACTAGAGGTTGGAGATATGCAGT
>JAIVTC010000024.1:0-2321 GCA_048629055.1 Candidatus Bathyarchaeota archaeon | reverse complement strand
CTTGCCACTCGCTGGAAAAACTCTGCCACGCATGTGAGAACATCTCCAGCTTGATCTCATCGGGGTATGAGAGTTTGCCGTCGGCTTCCACCATTGGCATCTTGAGTATCTGGCTGTCAGAGCCGTGTTGACGAATCTTCCTGATGACGGGTTTGATGAAAGTCAGGGTGCCGAGAGAGATCATCGCCACCTGCTGCGGTGTGAAGCTGTGCTGAATTTGCTGGAAAATCTCCGCGTAATCCTCTCTCCACTGCTGATAGTGAATCATCGGATGAAAATGGAAACCGATGACGACACCCTTTGCAGCCAGTTGGCGGGCGGCATCGAGTCGTTTCTGCAGTGAAGCGCTGCCATGCTCCTCATTGTCAATGATTGTCTGCGGGTTCAGCGACCAGCTGCAGATCAGGTTGGGCGGCAGCTCGCACTTTAACAGGTGTGCGATGTTGGCCGATTTTGTCTTGAGCTCCAGAATGACATTGGGGTGATCACCGGCAAATTGGAGAATGGCATCCAGCACCCCGTTGCTGTTTCCCCACATCAGGGAGTCAGAGGATTGCCCGGTGCCAATGTGATAGATGCGCTTAGGGTCGATCGGAATCTGTTTTAATTTCTCGCCAAAATGGCTGTCAAAAGTGACCTCATTGCCGGTAAAGAAGGATTGAATGCTGCAGTAGGAGCATCCGTAGCCGCAGTTGTCGACAGCATCCAGCGTTAGTAAATTGCAGCAGCGGGTTTTCGGCGAAGCGACGGGGCAGAAGCCAAGCCCCAGCTGCTCTTTTTTGGCCACACTGACCTCTACCTTGAGAGGCAGCTGGCGTTGCTCTTTGCGGGCAGGGTAGCGGTTTGGCTGCTGTCGCTGCAGCTGCCACTGCTGGTCGATGTATTTCATCAGCAGTTTTTTCTGCTGCCTGACATCCTGTGTGTTGTGCTTGAACGGTAGCCACAGATCTTCAATCTGTTCGCCGCCCCACATCTTCAGATCATTGGCGTACTCCGTGATCTGGCGCAACTCCTGCAGTGTAAAGCGATAGTTGCAGGCCTGTTTGCGCACAAACGACTGCGTTCCCTCTTCCAGTAGAGGAAAGAGTGTCTGGGCTGCGATACGTTCAAACTTTTGCAGGTAGTGATGCTTGTCGCTCATCGGTACTGAGAAGGAAACCACGGAACACACAGAATACACGGAAAAAAAACATGAAAACTAACAAATTTCCTGTGGTCAAATGTAGATCAGATGATCGGCGGCGAAATCCGGCAAAGGCGGAAAATCTCCGGATGGCGGCGCGGGAAGGTTTTGTTATGAATCGAAAAGCCGGTGGACGCGCCTTATCCGGCCTACATTGAACTCAATCTACAAATGAACAATCCAAACTACGTCCCACACGGACATTCGTTTTGTCACTTTTCGTGTTTTTTGTGACTTTCGTGGTTAATAAAAGGGATATTCAAAATGACTAAATCCAACCCGCATATCCATTTTAGGTTAGAATATGCGGCTGAATTATTAGTGGTAATACCATGGCCAAATTTCTATCTAAAATCTTCGGCAGCCGCAATGAGCGGCTGATCAAGCGCATGCGCAAGGAAATCGAGAGCGTCAATCAGCTCGAGCCTGATTTTGAAGCTCTCTCTGATGAAGAACTCAAGGCAAAATCAACCGAGTTTCGTCAGCGTCTGGAGCAGGGAGAGTCTCTGGAAGATCTGCTGCCGGAAGCTTTTGCAGCTGTGCGCGAAGGCAGTCGCCGGGTGCTGAATATGCGCCACTTCGATGTACAGTTGATCGGCGGCATGGTGCTGCATCAGGGTAAGATCGCCGAGATGCGAACCGGTGAAGGCAAGACCCTGGTTGCAACCCTGGCCGCCTACCTCAATGCGCTGCCGGGAAAAGGCGTGCATATCATCACAGTAAACGACTACCTGGCTCGCCGTGACGGCGAATGGATGAGCCGTCTGTATGACTTTATGGGACTCTCTGTCGGTATTATTCAGTCTTCCGGCGGCGGAGCGGACGACTCCTCATTTCTGTTCGATGCAGAGAGCGACGGCGTGGAGAGCGGTTTCCTGCATTTGAAAAAGGCGACGCGCCAGCAGGCCTATGCCGCCGATATTACTTATGGAACCAACAACGAGTATGGTTTCGACTATCTGCGTGACAACATGGCGTTTCATGCGGAGCAGCGCGTTCAACGCGGACTCTTCTTCGGCATCGTGGACGAGGTGGACTCCATCCTCATTGACGAAGCGCGGACACCGCTGATTATCTCCGGCCCCACCGAAGGCGACCAGTCGCTCTATACTGAAATCGACAAGTTGATTCCTCAGCT
>JAIVTC010000023.1:0-5491 GCA_048629055.1 Candidatus Bathyarchaeota archaeon | reverse complement strand
ATATTCTATGTGGCGATTGCGAGGCGTTGACACCCCTCTCCCTCACCCCAACCCTCGCCCGGAGGGAGAGGGAGTTAGATCCGTATGACGTCAATTGTTAACCACAGATGCACACAGATAAACACAGATGAAGAGAAATCATCCTATTTGTGTTCATCTGTCATTACGAGGAGCCTCAGCGACGCGGCAATCTGCCCGAGATTGCTTCGTTCCTCGCAATGACGAATGTTCGTTGTCCGCGTGTTCCGTGGTTAATAAGGTTTTCACGGATAACGCACTGTAATATCCACGACAACTCCACGCTCATCGGGATAGATCATCTGTGACATCCATGGCTGATATCGTCCCATCAGGCGCATCATATCCGCCGCCTGCTTCTGCTCTTCGGGAGTCATCTCTTTTGTTGGCGGTGCGCTCTCCGCGAGCTGTGCGAATAGAGAGTAGTAGCGCGGCCCGTCGCTGGTGAACCAGAAAAGCGCTGGTTTGGATGCATCCATGGTTCTGGATAAAGCCTTTTCGCCCGCGACAATATCCAGATTCTTACCTTCAAGACTCAGATTGACTGGTGGCATACCGGCAGGCAGCAGGCCGTCTGGAAGAGGTACTGGGGTACCGTCATCCGGCACCTGGATCGAGGCAAGCGGAGGAGCAAACATGGAGAGCATGCGCACCAGTCCCATCGGGTCATCCGCCACCAGGGAGAAACGGGCGCTGACATTTTCCGGCTGATTTTTCTTGCCAAGCTTGAGGTCATCGATGGCGACATAGAGCGTCTTGACCTGGGTGATCCCCATACCCATCGCCATCGCGATACCCATGGAGGCTTCATCCATCGCCTTTTTACGGATCGCCTTGCAGCCTGTTTTCTCACCAGTCTTGCCAAGGAACGCCATAAAGGAGAGCAGAGAGTCACGCAATTTCGGCACATTGGCGCTGAAGCCAAAATCCAGCATAGGATCGGCTGATACCTCGAAATCTTTCAGTGGCGCCGGAATGGCCATTAATGATTTTGACACCTCAGGGGTGGTTTTCAATACGACTTCCATGTTGATCGTCCTCCCCTGAATCGATTTGACCCCCATAATGATCTCCGGCGTATGCGCGACAACAGTTTTTGCGACATGGAAGCATCTTTGCAGCTGCTCGATGTCGCCACCCTCTCCCTTCTGTTTCATCATAGCTATGGCGATATTCTTCAGGTTTTCCACACCCTGCTGCAGTTTGAAGAAACCCTCTCCATAGCCGCTGTAGTGATTGCTCTCGACAAACTGCCTGAATTGCGCTTCGGAGTAACTCTTTTCCGGTTTGTTCTTGCCTGTCAGATGCTGCAATACCTTGTCACGATAGGCATTCTGAAACAGGCTGGCGGCCAGATGATCGTCATGAATGACCAGCGCAACGCCAAACTGCCCCTTGTCATCGGCAACAACCAGGCAGTTCAGTCCGTCACAGTTGTTGAATTTGAGCTTGAACCCCGCGCGTTGTTCAACACGCTTCAGCATCGCCATGACAGCATCAGGATTGTCGATCTCCACACGCATCACAGGCGTCAGTCCAATACCGTAAATCATGCTGCGTGAATCCCTGCTCAAGCCGATATTCGCAAGTTTGTCAGACTCGGCATTCTGCAACACTTCCAGCATCAGTTCCTGGATGAATTTCCCCGCCCGGCTGCTACCGGGATCAGCAGTAGAAGCCCCCGCAGCAGATTTTTTACCCTGCTTGTCAGCAGCTGCCTTTTGCGCAGTCTCCATCTGATGAATGGCAATTGACAGCACCTGTTCGGCCTGGCGCACCTGCTCGTCATAAAATTCCGTTGGCAAAGGTTTGCTGTTCGCGTAGAAATAGATGGTGTCTGCCGGCACATAGGAGAATAGGGAGTCTGCTGCAGCTGCATGGCTGGCAGCCATCAGCATTGTAAGTAGTGTCGCCGTAAAAAATCCGGGTTTTATTTTCAATGTAGATCTCCATCGAGATGATTGATGATTTCTGCGCTGAATCTAATCATGCCTGAGGTTTGCAGGCAACCATTAATTCCATACGCCCGCGCTTCCTGTTCAATCCGGAGCCGGGACTTTAGTCCCGCATGAATCAGGCGAGGCTAAAGCCTCACTTCCAGTAAGATCCGCTCCATTGCTGCATACTGCAAACTGACGACTGCAAACTTTTTTTATGAATCCAACTCCACCTGGTCGATCTTTTGAAAACGGCTGCTGATTCGCCGTGCAGATATCTCTACCTCATCGACATCCTGGTGCGCCTGAGAGATGTGTTGAGAGAGCTTCCCCATGCGCTGACGGAAACGCTCGAAGTCCTGTGACAGGGCATAGAGATGATCGCGAATCACATGCACCTGTTTCTGTGTTGCGGCATCACGCAAAACCGCCCTGGCCGTAGTCAACACAGCCATCATCGTGGTCGGCGAGACCAGCCACACTCCCTTGCGCTGTGCATCTTCAACCAGCTTCGGGTGATGCGCATGGATCTCGGCGAATACGGCTTCGGCCGGAATGAACATCATGGCGCCATCGGCTGTCTCGCCATGAATAATATATTTTGATGCAATATCGTTGATATGCTTCTTGATATCCTGGTGAAATTGCCGGCCCGCCCTGTGGCGCTCTGTCTGTGGTTGCGCCATATCTGTCATGCGTTGAAATGACTCCAGCGGAAATTTGGCGTCCACGGCAATGTTTCCTGTAGGCTCGGGCAATCGCAGCAGACAATCGACCCGCGTTCCATTGCCCATCGTCTGCTGCAGAGAGAAGTATTTCTGCGGCAGCAGATTCTCGACCAGCGAGGCGAGCTGCATCTCGCCAAAGGCTCCGCGAGAGCGTTTATCGGATAACAGCTCCTGCAGACTCACCACATTGGATGAGAGCTCGGCAATGCGTTTTTGTGCTTCGTCGATACGGTTCAGATGTTCCAGCACCAGGGTGAATGTTTCAGTCGTCTTCTCAAACCCCTTGCTGAGGCGCTCATCCACCACTCCGCTGATCTCCCTGAGACGCTGGTCGGTGCTCTCCATCAACTGGTGAACGCGCTTACCAAGCGCTTCGCCATGCTGCAGCAATGCCTGGTTGACCAGGTTGCCGAGCTGTTCCACTCCATTTGACAAAACCTGCTGCTGACCGAGCCTGCCTTCAGAGAGTGATTTGGTGGTGACGCTCTGAAATCTCTCCAGGCGTTCGGCCAGCTGTGCTTGCAGGTTGCCATGGTCCCGACTGATGGATGCCGCCATTTCACCAAAGCGCCGTTCCATCTCCTGCTGCAGGCGATTGCTGTTGAGCAGCAGCATCTGTTGCTCGGCGCGCTGCCCATCTTCGACCTGACGCAGCATATCCTCACGCGTATCGATCAGCAGAGAGTTGAGGTTGCGCTCATACTCCCGCTGCACAAGGCGGGATTCAGCGATCCACTCGCGCAACTGATTACGACTGCGATAGAGCATCAATATGCTGGCGATGGCAACAACAAGCGCTATGGTCATCAGAATAAATGGCCAGAAATGCACAAAAAACTGCTCCGCAGAGAGCGCCGGGTTATTCAATTGTTGTTCCATGGTCATCTCTCTGTTGATTGTCGGGTAAAATTAAACGCATAGTAACAACAGTGGTGGCTCATTCGGTGAGCCCGGGAAGATTATTTGATGCAAGTACATTTTCAAACGCTTGGCTGCCGTCTGAATGAAGCAGAACTGGAGAGCTGGGCACGGCAGTTTCGCCAACAGGGAGATAGCGTGGCTGCTGATATCGAGCATGCCGACCTGGTGGTGGTCAATACCTGTGCGGTGACCGAAGAGGCTGTGCGCAAATCGCGTCGCCTGATCCGTCGTGCGCAGCGTTCCAATCCGCAAGCCAAGCTGGTCGTCAGTGGCTGTTATGCCTCTCTAAACCCGGAAGAGAGCAGCTCTCTACCCGGCGTCGATCTGCTGGTTGCCAATCGAGACAAGGAGAAGCTTCCGCAGTTGGTCGCAGAGAAGCTTACTGTTCCAAGCATGCCGCAGATCGCCACGGAGCCTGGTGAAAACCTCCTCTTCCGCCGTGGCCGCCAACGCGCCTTTATCAAGGTGCAGGATGGCTGCCGCTACCGCTGTACCTACTGTATTGTCACCGAGGCCCGCGGCGAAGAGCGCAGCCGTCCGCTCGTGGAGATTATCGACGAGATAAATGATTTGCACGCACAGGGCATCCAGGAGGTGGTGATTACCGGCGTACATCTTGGTGGCTATGGCAGTGATGCGGGAGCTAACCTGTTTGAGCTGATCAGTACTATTCTGGATGAGACAACCATCCCCCGCCTGCGCCTGGGCTCACTGGAGCCATGGGATATTCCCGAAGGCTTCTGGGATCTGTTCAACAACAAACGCCTGATGCCGCATCTGCACCTGCCGCTGCAGAGCGGTACGGATTCGGTGCTGCGCCGTATGGCGCGCCGTTGCAAAACAGCAGATTTTCAACGACTGGTGACGGATGCAAAGCAACAGCTTCCTGAACTCAATATCACCACAGATATCATCGTCGGATTTCCCGGTGAGAGCGATGCGGAGTGGCGGCAGACAATGGATTATTTGCGCCAGCTTCAATTTTCACACATGCATATCTTTGCCTACTCCCCACGACCGGGAACCAAGGCAGCGGGACTGCCCTCACAGGTTGATGACGCGACTAAGCGTCAACGCAGCAGAGAGCTGCATCGACTGATGTCAGAGATGAAAAGCGCGTCACTTGAGGCTGCACTCAACCAATCTGTCGAGGTGCTTGTCGAAAGCAGGACCACACATGAGGATGGCGACTGGTATGTTGGTTATACACCGAATTATCTGCGCATACATCTTCCTGTTCCGGAAAAAATGTACCCCATGGAGAACCACATAGTTAGCGTCAAAATCACTGCTGTGGAGCAAAAAAACGGCAGGTTGAAAGGCCGTGTTGTATGCTGATATTTCGTGGATTGTGCGGAATTCATGAACAGACAGGTTTCCGGATAGAGGCATTAAATCCTGGCTGAATGCAAAAACTTAAACGCCCCGCAGCAGGCTGCGGGGCGTTTAATTCAATTACAAAAACAATTTACCTCTACAAGTTTAAATATATGATAATCCGGATCATCGGGCGTGACTTCTACCCACCAGTCTGAGCCAACATTATAACTGGGCAGCTCGTTGGCATCAGCCTCATCAGCGTAAGCATGTATTGAAACCAATGATAGAAACAGCAATGCAGCAGTAAGTTTTTTCATAATATACTCCTCAACTTCAACAACAAAAAAGATCAATGGAACAAAGTTTTGAATGATATCTATCAGCTTGATATTTATAAATATATAACGAGCTGATTCTGGCGCCTCTTCATCCATTAGTAATTTGACTCTGAACAATATATTAGCATTCTCTAATATTTGTGTCAAGAATCGCTCTTATTGATATATCTTAACCTTGATTTTGTGCGAAATTCCCACATGATTCAAGCAGGTCATGGATGTGGAAATT
>JAIVTC010000022.1:0-2930 GCA_048629055.1 Candidatus Bathyarchaeota archaeon | reverse complement strand
GCGGTCAATCTACCCTCGATTCTGGGCGGGCCCGCGGGCGGAGCGATCAACTTTTTCGTCGGCAGTCTGGGTGCCTACCTGATACAGCTGGAGATCTCCGCGATGGAGCAGGAGGGCACGGCGGAGGTGATTGCGAGCCCCAGGGTCGTGACCACGGACCAGCACCCGGCGCTGATCGAGCAGGGCACCGAGATCCCCTATCAAACCTCGTCTGCAAACACGGGCACCAATACCGAGTTCAAGAAGGCGGTGCTGAGTCTCGAAGTGACGCCGCATATCACCCCGGATGACAACATCATCATGGATCTGGTGATCAAGAAGGACAGGCCGATTCTGGAGCTCATCACCGGCGGCGAGCCTCCGATCGAGACCAAAAAGGTCGAGACGACGGTGCTGGTGAAGAATGGCGAGACCATCGTGCTCGGCGGGATTTTTGAAGAGGAGAAAAGCGAGGGCACGGACAGTATTCCGTTCCTCGGCAAGATCCCCGGTGTGGGCCGCCTGTTTCGCAGAGAAAGATCCGACAATCTCAAGCGGGAACTGCTTGTCTTCGTAACGCCGAAGATTCTGCGCCGCACGGAAGGCAGAAGATATTGACGCGGCTGCGGCGCTGGCAACACCAAGCCGGATGATGGCGCTGGAAGATCCTGTATACACTCAACATTGGTGAAAGCGCCTTATCCGTAATTTCTCAATAACTCCGTGCAGAGAAGCAGGGTTGGGACTTGCTTTTCAGGGCTGTATAAAACAGTGATGTTTTATCAGAGCTTACAGGGATGTATTCACGCGTCCCTGAAAGGCTGGTCCTGACCCTGCGTAAACTAAATAATGCACGGGATTATTGAGAAGTTACCCTTATCCAGCCTACGTTGCTGTTTGAGTTATCATACGCAATTCTGGAGAGCAGTCTGTAGGCCGGATGAGCGAAAGCGAAATCCGGCGCCATCTCTGATAAACTAATTCGATGAAAATACCAACAAAAATATTTCTTATTGGCCCCATGGGGACTGGCAAAAGCACTATCGGCAAGCAGCTTGCGGCCACATTGAAGCTTGATTTTGTAGATAGTGATGCAGAGATTCAGCGCCGTACGGGGGTGGATATTCCGACGATCTTCGAGTTTGAGGGGGAGGAGGGGTTTCGCAAGCGTGAGGCGGCAGTGATCGAGGAGCTTTCGCAGAAAGATCACCTGGTGCTGGCAACGGGCGGGGGTGCTGTGGTGGTCGCGGAGAATCGTCGCAATCTGGCCGCACGGGGGTTTGTCATCTATCTGCAGTGTTCGACACAGCAGCAATATGAGCGCACCGTAAAAGATAAAAACCGGCCGTTGCTGGACAGGGATGACCCGATAGCGGCATTGGAGCAGTTGATGGAGGTTCGAGCGCCTCTCTACAATGAAATTTCCGACCTGGTTGTCTCGACCGAACAGCGCGGTGCCTCCGGGGTCGTGCGTGAGATCATCAGCAAGGTAGAGTCTCTGTAGGGCGCCCTGTCATGTCATCAGCAACATCCAGGAGGCTGGAGGTCGACCTGGGTGAACGCAGTTACCCGATTCTCATCGGGCCCGGAATTATCTCCTCTGCAGAGAGCTATAGGAATTCGATCCGTTCACGCCAGGTGATGGTGGTAACCAATGAGACGGTAGCCCCGCTCTACCTCGACAAAGTGTTGCAGGCTCTGCCTGGTTTTCACGTCGAGCAGGTGATCCTGCCGGATGGTGAGCAGTATAAAACCCTGCAAGTTCTTAACACGATTTTCGATGCGCTGTTGTCATCGCGTTATGACCGCAGCTGCACCCTGCTGGCGCTTGGTGGTGGCGTCATTGGAGATATGACCGGTTTTGCTGCAGCCAGCTATCAGCGCGGCGTCGATTTTGTGCAGGTTCCTACCACACTGCTCTCCCAGGTTGATTCGTCGGTTGGCGGCAAGACCGGTGTCAATCATCCGCTCGGTAAAAATATGATCGGCGCCTTTCACCAGCCGCGTTGCGTGATTGCTGATACCGATACGTTGAATACCCTGCCTGAGCGCGAACTCTCAGCCGGTCTTGCCGAGGTCATCAAATATGGTGTGATCAATGATCTCCCCTTTTTTGAATGGTTGGAGGAAAATATAGAACGCCTGCTGGCGCGCGATAGCGAAGCCCTGGTTTATGCGATCGAGCGTTCCTGCCGCGACAAGGCGGTGATTGTTGCTGCTGATGAAAAAGAGGCTGGACAGAGGGCGTTGTTGAATCTGGGGCATACTTTCGGCCACGCCATCGAGTCCGGAATGGGTTACGGAGTGTGGCTGCATGGTGAGGCAATTGCCGCCGGCATTGTCATGGCTGCCAAAATGTCATCTCAAATGGGGTGGCTGGATGCTGATCAGCAGAAGCGCATCCGTTCACTGCTGCTAAAAGCACATCTGCCGGTGGATCCTCCAGCAGAAATCAGTGCGGAACGATTTCTCGAATTGATGTCTGTTGATAAAAAAATGCTGAATGGTGAGCTGCGTCTGGTATTATTGCGCGGCATTGGTAAAGCGGAGGTTACAGCGGATTATGCTGCAGCTGCTTTGCAGGAGACAGTTGCTGTTTAGATCTTCGCGACCCTGGTAATCCTTGAGTGGCCAACAACTGTACAAATGGGCCAAATTTCAATAATGACTCTCGCAAAGCTTCCGCTCCTGCTCACGCCCCTGACCTACCTCCATGTAGGCCAAGGCGCAAAGCTCGCCAAGAAAAACCTTTGCGGTCTTTGCGTCTTGGCGAGAGAAAAATAATCTCTTTCATGCCTCGTCAGTCTGAGATATGGTCTCACTTGTTAATGATAAAACATCTCTTTAGGAAAATAGCATGGCAATAATTCTTGCTGTCGCCAATCAAAAGGGCGGTGTGGGCAAGACCACAACATCGGTCAATCTTGCGACGGCTCTGTTTGACGAAGGCC
>JAIVTC010000021.1:0-4216 GCA_048629055.1 Candidatus Bathyarchaeota archaeon | reverse complement strand
GGCTCTTCACCACGGCGCCATCTTTCAATCCGATGAAATAGACCTTCGCGTGCTCAGGCGGTGTGTGTGCAACTGCCCAGGATATTGCGAGCAGCGATATCAGGAACACTGTAATCATGGAAACTCTGTTGATCATCACTCTTCTCCTGCTGCTGCTATCGACTGGCAAAAACAGAAGTTTTTCCATTTTCCTGCAGAGCTAAAACATCGTAAGAGTCTCGCCTCGGCCCCTCCATCCCCGGTGATCCCATGGGCATGCCTGGCACCACAAGTCCCTTGATCTGCGGCTTCTCTTTCAACAGCCGGGCGATCACATCGGCAGGCACATGTCCTTCGATGAGATATCCACCGATCTTCGCCGTATGGCAGGATTGCAAGCCACGCGGCACCCCCATCTCCGCCTTGATCGAACTCAGCTTGTTGCGGTTTTGGTTATGCACCTCCACCGTATAGCCGTTTTGTTCCAGATGAGAGACCCACTTCTTGCAGCAACCACAGGTGGGGCTCTTGTAGACAACGATGTCGGCAGCCTGGGCAGATTTCTGAACGGGCAAGATGCTGCCCAGCAGCAGGCCTCCGGCTACCAACAAAAGTGCCGCTATTTTTCCATAACCAGTTGCTGCTCTGGATTTCATGCGATTATTTTTTGACATTTTCTCTCTCCAATAATTGATAATATTGCTAAAGAAGTTTTGATCTTTCGTCATTGCGAGGAACGAAGCAATCTCAAGAGTTTGATGAAAGAGATTGCCGCGCTCTGCTCGCAATGACGGTACTCTCTAGCCGCGCTGCGCTCGCAATGACAGGGCGTTCAAAACCAGGCGCGGATGCCGGCAACGAAGCGGGTGTCGCTGGTATCCTCATCCTCATCGCGGGCGTAGTCGGCTGTCTGGCCGAACTTCTGCGACCAGTTGACGCCGATGTAAGGCGCAAACTCCCGCTTGATCTCGTAACGCAGCCGCAGCCCCAACTCCATGTCGGCGAGCCCGGAGCCGATGCCGATCTCGGGATCATCCTTGCTGTAAAAGTTCAGTTCGATCTCCGGCGACAGGATCAGCTTCTGCGTGAACATGTACTCATATTCCGCATCCAGTCGCGCTCCAACCTGTCCGGATCGACCAATGAACAGATCCGCATCCACCTCGAACAGGTAGGGCGCCAGCCCTTTGAAAGCCAGCACGCCATAGTCGCGATCGGCATCAGGATAGAATGCGCGTCGATAACCGACCTGGAAATCCCAGAAGGGCGCTATCGCCCGGCTGTAGAGAAACTGCAGGTCTGCCTCTTCGGTTTCACCGTCGACATACTCCCCTTCCGTCTTGAACCAGAATTTATTCAGGTCGTAACCAACCCAGGCGTCCGCATCCCACTCCAGCGGCGTGTCGCCATCTCCAAAACCCGCCTCGAACTTGTCGATCATCACCTTGAAAAGCAACGGATCATCGTTGCTGCTTGCTGCTGCAGTTGTCGAGAGGCCGGCCAGCATTGCTGCAACTATCACTTTTTTCATCATTTTCACTCTCCTCAACTGACAATAACGGTGCGAAACATGCCAAGCATGTGATACAGCAGGTGGCAGTGATAGGCCCAGCCGCCACGGGCGTCGACGTTGACACGGTAGCTGATGCGCGAACCCGGCTGAACAATGACCGTATGCTTGCGCGGCAGGCGATTGTTGTCACCGGTTTCGAGGTCGCTCCACATGCCATGCAGGTGCATCGGGTGGTTCATCATGGTGTCATTGACGAAGGTGATGCGCAGACGCTCTCCCATTTTGAAGCGCAGCGGTTGTGCATCGGCATGTTTGACGCCGTTGATGGACCACATGTAACGCCCCATGTTGCCCGTCAGGTGGAGTTCGATCTCGCGGTCGGGTTCACGCGCCTTTCTGGTCGAGTGCAGGTTACGCAGATCCGCATAGGTCAACACACGGCGGCCGTTGTTGCGCAGGCCAACTCCGGGATCATCCAGGCGGTATTGCGGCGCTGCGGCGCGCATATCGACATGCGGGCCAAATTCAGTTTTTGCATGATGCACCGGACCGGCGCTAAAATTTGATGGATTCGAACTGCGGGACTTCTTGCTGTTGCTGACGTTCGGCATCTGATGCTGGCTGTGATCCATGGCGGAATCGGACATCATTTGCCCATCCGGCATCTGATGTTGACTGTGATCCATCGCCATCATCGACATATCATGCCCCGAGTGATCCATGCCGGACATATCCATCCCCATGTCGTCATGGGTCAGATTCGGCACAGGATCCATCTTCGGAACAGCCGCAGTGAGCGCATAATCCGGAGTCAGAACCCCCTTCGCATAGCCGGAGCGGGAGATATCCTGGGCGAAGATCGCATAGGCTCTGTCATGCTTCGGCTGGACGATCACATCGTAGGTCTCCGCCACACCGATGCGAAACTCATCGATCGAGACCGGCTTGATGTTCTGCCCGTCCGCTGCAACCACGGTCATCTTCAGCCCCGGGATGCGCACATCAAAAAAGGTCATTGCAGAGCCGTTGATAAAGCGCAGGCGAATCTTCTCCCCCTTCTTGAAAAGTCCTTTCCAAGGCTCCGCCGGGGTCATGCCGTTGGTGAGGTAGGTATAGGTATAGCCGGTGACGTCGGAAAGATCACGCTGGCTCATACGCATCTGCATCCACATCTTGCGCTGATTCCAGGTGCCCTTCACACCCATTGCCTTGATGTCCTTCATCAGGTCGGAGTGGGTGCGCTCGTTGAAGTTGTAGTAGTGACTCAACTTCTTCAGCTTGGCATAGATCCTGGTCGGATTTTCGTCGCTCCAGTCCGACAACATCACCACGTAGTCGCGGTCATAGCGAAACGGATCACGCTTTTTCGGCTCGATGACGATGGGGCCGTAGAGGCCGGTCTGCTCCTGAAATCCGGAGTGGCTGTGATACCAGTAGGTGCCGCTCTGCCCGACCTTGAACCTGTAGGTAAAGGTTTCACCCGGCGCGATGCCTTTGAAGTTGTTGGCGATATTCGGTACCCCGTCCATGGCGCTCGGCAATATCATGCCGTGCCAGTGGATGGAGGTGCTCTCGGCCAGCTTGTTAGTCACGCGCAGGGTGATGGTGTCGCCCTCTTTCCAGCGCAGCAGCGGCGCCGGCAGTGAACCATTGACGGTGGTGGCGATGCGCGGGGCGCCGGTAAAATTGACCCGCTGTTCACCGATGGTGAGATTGAAATTTGTCCCGCTCAGGGTTTGCTGCTGGCGCTGTTTTGAAACCGCAGCAAGGGTGCTTGTGCTTGCCCCCATTCCCAGGGTAGCGAAGGCGCCGCCTGCGGCCACTCCCTGGACGAACCGGCGGCGCGTCAGTGCATAGCCACCATGTTTAAATGGATCATCAATATAACTCATGAATTCTTCTTCCTCTGCAAGTCAGCAGCAGGCGTTCAGCCACTGACGGATAGTCAACAATGGATTGTTATGGTGTGATCCCGGAAAACCCGGAGATCAACAGCAGGAGAGTCAGGCCCGGGGCGGGCGGAAGAGAGAGCTGGAGAGTTGGCTGACAAAACCGTCATCGGCTGCAGGCAGTCCGGCTATGACAGCAAGATTCAGGGGATATGAAAATCCCGAAATCATCGCCAGCACACTGAAAGTACAATGGCTGGATGAACAGGAGTGATGGCTGCAGCCTGCGTCACTGTTGCATTGATCACAATCATGGGTTGATTGATTGCTGGCCATCATCATGCTGCCGTCATGCATGCATCCTGTCTGAGAGACAGGCTCTCCCTGGCTAGGGGAAGCCACACTAGCTATTGCACTTTGCAACGGGGATAGTCCCAATAACAATATGAGCATCACAGCCAGCAGTCGTTTAGAGAGTCTGCACATAGCTGTAAATATTACTGAGATTTATTCATATTTCAAGATCTTTTTATTTCCGGGTTCTGAGAGGGTTCTTCCAAAACGATCAAAAACTCTTATTTCAACTGGAAGGAGAAATCTTAACAGCTTGATAAAGTAAGATTTCTCACATTCGTTCGCGATGACAAAACTCACTATTTACGAGTTTTTCAAGAGGCGCTGATTACCCTGGTTTTTTATGTTGATCGTTGCGTCATATTGCTGTATTCCGTGCTCTTATTGGAATGTTCCTCTGCCTGATGTCTATTCCAAAGCGTCCGTCCTGCTCACGCAGAGGATGGTCAACAGAGCAGGCAGAATCGGTAAGTTATTTTTG
>JAIVTC010000020.1:0-3667 GCA_048629055.1 Candidatus Bathyarchaeota archaeon | reverse complement strand
CGACTGCAAATTTTTTTCTTAAGGAACCACCCGATGCGCCCGGCACAGTTATTGAAAGTTTTTATCCAGGAGTTTCACAGCACCAGCGATGGCCATCACACGCCGGTGATGCTGTGGGGACCGCCCGGTGTCGGCAAATCCCAGATGGTGGCACAGGCAGCCGCCCAACAGGGAGTTGCTGTCATCGATATCCGTCTGTCGCAGATGGAGCCCTCTGATCTGCGCGGCATTCCATTTCGCACCGGCGAGCATGTGGAGTGGGCAACACCGGCAATCCTTCCAGATGAAAAGCGCCATGGAAAGCAGGGCATTCTGTTCCTCGATGAAATCACATCCGCCCCACCCAGTGTTTCTGCAGCGGCATACCAACTGATTCTTGATCGTCGGCTTGGCGAATACCAGCTTCCACCCGGATGGGTTGTTTTTGCAGCGGGCAACCGCCAGGGAGATCGTGGCGTGACGTACACCATGCCTGCTCCGCTTGCCAACCGATTCTCCCATTTTGAGGTGGAGACCAACCTCGACGATTGGGTCTCCTGGGCCTATGCCAACGGCATCGACGAACGCATTATCGGATTTTTGCGGTTTCGTCCTGAATTGCTGTTTGATTTTGACCCTGCACTCAATCCCGTTGCCTTCCCGTCGCCCCGTTCGTGGGAGTTTGCACATCGCGGCCTGCAAAAATTCAGCGGCCACCCCGAGCTGCTGCAGTCAACGCTGCAGGCCTGCGTCGGCCCTGCCGCAGGGATCGAACTGCACGCCTTTGTCAACAGCCTGGAACAGATGCCGGATCTCGATGCGATCATCGCTGGTGAAGAGGCCGCAGTTCCTGATGAAATCGATCTGCAGTATGCGGTTGCCGCTGCGCTGGTCGGCCGCGCCATCCGTGCCAGTCAGACAACGGATGCAGCGCAGGTCATCGGCAATATTCTCAACTACGCCAATAGATTTCCGCAAAAAGAGATGGGCGTAATGCTGGTCTCGGATATGCACAATGCCATTGGCGAGCTATTGTTCGAGATCCCGGAGTTTACTGACTGGGCAACAGCAATCGCTGATGTGATGCTGTACGAATAAGGAAGCTCTGATCAAGTCGCTACGCGCATCGAGCAGAACATTCCTGCAAGTTTTTTGACGGGGGAAGGGGCTATCTATCTATGACTTACAATAGGCATCCGTACTGCCCTTCCCCCGAACCCCCATCCCATGGACTTATTCAGAGGCTCCATAACTATGGACACTGATAGAGTCGAAACCAAACTGGCGGCCGCCCGCACCAGGCTGATTCTGGATAAACCCTTTCTTGGCGCGCTGGTGCTGAGGCTGCCATTAAAGGCCTCCAGCAACGGCTGGTGTAAAACCACAGCCACTGACGCGCGCCATTTTTACTACAATCCTGAATATATCGAACAGCTGACGCCCAAACAGACCCAGTTCATGCTGGCGCATGAGGCGCTGCATTGCGCCCTGATCCACTTTGCGCGGCGCGGCCATCGCATCAAACACCGCTGGGATCTGGCCTGTGACTTCGCCATCAACCCGCTGCTCATCGAGGATGGCCTGACACCGCCCCCGGACTCCCTGTGGATGGACCAGTACAAGGGAATGACCGCCGAGGAGATCTATCCGCTCATTCAAGAGCATGAGGAGATGGAGACCCTTGATCAGCATCTCTATGATCAGGAGGGCGAAAGCGGAAAGCAGGACGGCAGCGGTGGATCTCTGCCACCCCCAAAGCAGAAAAGCGAACAAAAGAGTGAGCAGCAGGGAGACAAACAACAACAGCTGGATGAGAATCAGCAGGGCGGAAAGGATGCCGACAAACAGCAGGCTGGCGGCAGCGTCGATGATCCCTTTCCGGGAGAGACTTCCGACACCCCTCCCCCGTTGACGCCGGACGAAAAAGAGACCCTTGGCGTACAGTGGCGGCAGCGTACCGCCGGAGCCGCTCAACAGGCGATGCAGGCCGGCAAGTTCGGCGGCGCCATGGCGCGCATGATCGAGCACCATCTGCAGCCGCAGCTGCCCTGGCGGGCGGTGCTGTCGCGCTACCTCTCATCGCTGGCCCGGGATGACTTCAGCTATATGCGGCCATCCCGCAGGGAGGGTGATGCGATCTACCCCTCGCTGCGCAGCGCGCAACTCGACGTGGTGGTTGCCGTCGACACCAGCGGCTCCATCAGGCGCGAGGAGATCAGTCAGTTTATTGCCGAAATTGACGCCATCAAGGGGCAGATACGCGCACGCATTACCCTGCTCCCCTGTGATGCAGTACTTGCGGAGGGAGCGCCATGGATCTATGAGCCATGGGAGGAGTTCAAACTTCCGGAAAAAATCCAGGGCGGTGGCGGCACGGATTTTCAGCCGGTGTTTGAGTGGGTCGACAAAATGGATATGAGACCACAACTGCTGCTCTACTTCACAGATGCCGACGGCGAGTTTCCACAGCTGCCACCTGATTATGCTGTGATATGGCTTGTCAAAGGCAAAAACAAAACTCCCTGGGGTGAGCGTGTTCAGTTGAATTGAACGTTGCCGCTAAGCCAACGCTTCCCTGGAATGCAATGAAGGGTAAGCGGTCCCTATGAGCAGTCATTCTATTTCATTTGAACACTTTAGTTCCAAGGCATTTAAATCGATGAATTTAACTATTGGTTTAGTTCTGGATGGAGCCATACCGGTAACAATTGCTGTGTGGACAGTTGTTTTGGCATTAGAGCCAAATGATGTGATATTTAATGAAACAAGTGCCTTCCAACTACAGCCTGCAACACCACACTGTCCGCCAAGACTCATGCTGTCAAATGATAGCTTATTACTGTTTGTAGCGTTCTCTCGGATTATGGTTTGTATGGTGACGTGCTCTTTAAATGCTTTAAGCGCCACATTGCTTTCTGATAAAGCAGTTGATGAATATATAGTAAAAATAAAAAGTGCCAATGATTTTGATAGAACGTGCATATTTGTACCGAAATAATCATAAAAATATAACGCTTGCCATCAGCCGCCGCTTAACCCAGATCAAAGCGATGGGTTAAGCGGCGGCTGGATGGCTTTGTTAGGCCAATTTTCTTCAACCGTAAACGACTGCCCAAGAGTTCTAAGGTGGCTAAATTCCTGTTTTCGTAGTTTGCTTCGAATTTCTTCAAATGATTTAACCACATCTTCAGCGTACAGTCTTTCTCCGCAATGAAGACATACCTCGGCGGCAACCTTCATAGAAACCGTATTCCCTCCACCTTTGAGTAGTTTTTGCACTTGTTTGTTTTCCAGTTCACCACCACATACGGGACACTTTTCAAATGGTTTCATTTTTTCACCCTTAATTTCCAGTCAACCCACCGTTCAGGATCTGGCCGATAGACTGTGATTAATACTGCCCATTGATTTTTTGGATTATACGCCCAAACGCTATGAATTGGCTCACCTGAGAAATTCTTCCCCATAATCAGACAGCTTGGATATGGTTTGTCATTTAGATAATTCTCGATAACTTCGCACTGAATTACCGATGAATATATTTCTTCATATGTCAGGGTGTCATCAGATGCTTCCTCATCAGCATGATCGGTGATTCTCACACGACTGCTTCGAATAGCATTGATTACATTTTCTATATCCATGTCTCTATTATCCTTCTCCGTTAGGAAATGGTTCGCTAATGTCG
>JAIVTC010000019.1:0-5325 GCA_048629055.1 Candidatus Bathyarchaeota archaeon | reverse complement strand
AAGCTCCTTCTGGTAGGCGGCATTCACCCTTTCACGCATCTCCTTGCCAGGTTTGAAATGAGGCACATGTTTTCCCGGCAATGCAACCGGATCACCGGTTTTGGGATTTCTTCCCATACGCGGCTTGCGAAAATGCAGTGAGAAACTGCCAAAACTGCGGATTTCGATACGATCTCCACAGGCGAGCGCGGAACTCATTTTCTCAAGAATACATTTCACCGCATACTCAACATCTTTATGCGCCAGATGCGGTTGCTGTTCAGCGATAATGTTGATCAATTCTGATTTGGTAACAGGCATCGTTGATTATCGGCAGGAACAAGGCAACCGGGGCTGCCATGCTCCTGCTCAGACTCCTTGTAGTTAGTCGCTCTCTTCTTCTGACGCGCTCATTTTCTGTTTGAGCAGATCACCAAGCGTGGTTGCAGTTCCAGCAGAGGAAGTTTGTGATTTAGAGGTGTAACTGCGGATAACCGCAGCCTCCTCTTCATAATCTTTCGCCTTGATGGAGAGATTGATTGCGCGGCTTTTGCGATCGATGGCAAGAAACTTCGCCTCAACCTCATCTCCGACACTCAACACCGTGCCGGCATCCTCGATACGCTCACGGGAAAGCTCGGAAACACGCAGATAACCCGTCACCCCTTCAGCCAGTTCGATAGTGGCTCCTCTCGCATCAACCTCAGTGACAGTGCCTTTGACGACACTCCCTTTGCTGTGGGTCGTGACATAGACAGAGAATGGATCCGTATCCAGTTGTTTGACGCCCAGCGAGATGCGCTCACGCTCAGGATCAACGGAGAGAACCACAGCCTCGACTTCATCGCCTTTCTTGTAGTTGCGAACAGCCTCTTCGCCCAGCAGATCCCAGGAGATATCAGAGAGATGCACCAATCCGTCAATGCCACCGTCCAGACCGATGAAAATACCGAAATCAGTAATTGACTTGATGCTGCCTGTGACCTTGTCGCCTTTCTTGAAATTCTGTGCGAAATCATCCCAGGGATTGGACTTGCACTGCTTCATGCCCAGCGAGATACGGCGACGCTCTTCATCAATATCCAGAACCATGATTTCAACTTCATCGCCCAGCGAGACAACCTTGCTCGGGTGGATATTTTTATTGGTCCAGTCCATTTCGGAGACGTGAACCAGTCCTTCAACGCCTTCTTCGATCTCGACAAAAGCGCCATAGTCGGCAATATTCGTCACCTTGCCAAACAGGCGTGTGGCTTCAGGATAGCGGCGTGTGATATTGACCCATGGATCATCGCCCATCTGCTTGAGACCAAGAGAGACACGCATTTTTTCACGATCAAACTTGAGAACCTTGACTGCGATCTCCTCACCAATTTCAACAACTTCCGAAGGATGGTGAACGCGCTTCCAAGCCATGTCAGTGATATGCAGCAGACCGTCAACACCACCCAGATCAACAAATGCGCCGTAATCGGTGAGGTTCTTGACAATACCCTTGATCTCCAGGCCATCAGCCAGTGTTTCGAGCAGTTTGTCACGCTCTTCACTGTATTCCGCTTCCACAACGGCGCGGCGTGAAACAACCACATTGTTGCGCTGCTGATCCAGTTTGATGACCTTGAACTCAAGATCCTTGCCTTCCAGATAGGCGGTATCACGCACCGGACGGACATCGACCAGCGAACCGGGAAGGAATCCGCGCACCTGGCCCAGATCGACGGTAAAGCCGCCCTTGACCTTGCCGTTGATGCGGCCGGTGATGATCTCCTGATCTTCGAAAGCTCTTTCCAGGGAAATCCATGCGTGATGGCGCTTTGCCTTTTCACGCGACAGGCGGGTTGCTCCAAAGCCGTCTTCTACGGCATCGAGCGCAACCTCGACCTGCTCACCAACGGCGGTTTCGAGATCACCATTGGCATCTAAAAACTGTTCTTTTGGAATCGTACCTTCTGATTTAAGGCCTGCATTGACTACGACAAAGTCATCGTTGATGTCAATTACGGTACCCATGATCATGGTACCGGGCTTTAAGTTAAGATTGGCTACACTCTCTTCAAAGAGTTCTGCAAAACTTTCGGTCATTGTGAATTAATCCTGATACCCTGCGGTATCCCATATTGCTGATCGCGCAGCAATTCAATAGTCGTTAAATAAATTCAGTCTGTCACTCAATGACAGACTCCCAATAAAAGAGCAGATATCAGAGCGGTAGATCGCAATGTTCATGCGCCTGCGCCAGGATCAGCTCAACTACCTCGTCGATAGACAGCATCGAAGAATCAATCATCAGCGCATCATCCGCTGCGCGCAGCGGGGCTTCAGAACGATTCATATCACGCTCATCACGCTCACGAATCTCTTCGACAAGACTCGCAAGAGTAACAGACATTCCTTTCTCTTTCAACTGTTTATACCTTCTGCGCGCGCGCTCTTCCGCATTTGCGGTAAGGAATATTTTCAAAGCGGCTCGAGGAAAAATAACGGTGCCCATATCACGCCCGTCTGCAACAAGCCCGCCACCCGTGGCACAGCGCTGCTGCCAACCGAGCAGAGCAGCCCTCACCTGAGGAACTGCCGCCACCCTGGATGCGTCGTTGCCTGCCTTCCCGCTCCTGATAGAATCTGTAACATCCTGTTTTTCAAGAAATATTTGTCCGCCCCTGAATTCAACCCGAAGATCTCCAGCAATCTTTCCCAAGGCATCGGCATCCTCAAAATCCGTATTCTGATTACGCGCCTGCAGCCCTGTCAACCGATACCGCGCGCCGCTGTCGAGCACTCTCCAGCCGAGGTTTTTTGCTACCAATGCAGCAATGGTTCCTTTTCCGGAACCCGAGGGACCATCGATGGTAATGATTTTTTGATTCATATTGTTTCCAATTTCACCACGAAGTTCACGAAAAAATCGAAGTGAAAACAAATAATCCTTTCGTCTATTTCGTGTTTTTCGTGTTTTTCGTGGTAGATTTTTAAGGGAATACTAACTCGCTTCCAGCGTCATGCCGATGCTGTTAACGAGCTCCGCAAAACCCGGAAATGATGTATCGACGTTGGCGCAGTCATCGATCACAATCTCTCCGTCTGCGCGCAGTGCAGCAATCGCAAACGCCATGGCGATGCGATGATCACCGTGGGAGTTCACCTTGCCGCCGCCCATTGCCCCGCCCCTGATCACCATGCCGTCCGCGGTCGGCGTTGCATCGACTCCGAGTCTCTGCAGACCATCCGCCATCACCTGGATACGGTCACTCTCCTTGACCCTCAACTCTGCGGCGCCTGTCAGAACCGTCTCGCCCTCTGCACAGGCTGCGGCCACGAACAGCACCGGAAACTCATCGATCGCCAGCGGCACCTGTGATTCCGGGATATGAATCCCCTTCAACTTCGCCCCGCGAACACGCAGATCCGCGACAGGCTCCCCGCCAACCTCCTGCTGATTCGACACCTCGATCGATGCGCCCATCTGCCGCAGAATATTGATCACGCCAATACGGGTGGGATTCATACCGACATGCCGCAGTGTCAGGTCAGAGCCCTGTGCAATCGAAGCGCCGACCAGAAAAAATGCTGCCGACGAGATATCTGCCGGCACATCAATTGTTGTTGCTGTCAGGGAGCCGCCGCCATGGAGGCAGATACGGTTGCCGCCGGTAGTCACCGTATAACCGAAACCACGCAGCATGCGTTCGGTATGATCCCGCGTCGGGGCCGGTTCGACCACGCAGCTCTCTCCCTGCGCATAGAGACCGGCCAGCAGCACGCAGGATTTCACCTGCGCACTCGCCACCGGCATCTGGTAATGGATGGCATCCAGATGTTCGACCGCCTTGATATGCAGCGGCGCCGTGCCTTTGTCTGTGGTGTCGATGGCCGCCCCCATGCTTGCCAGGGGTTGTGTCACTCTGCGCATCGGACGTGAAGAGAGCGAAGCATCGCCCGAGAGGGTCAGGTTCATCCCCTGGCCTGCCAGCAGTCCGCACAATAGCCGCATAGAGGTTCCCGAGTTGCCCAGATCCAGCGCATCCGACGGCTGCTGCAGACCATGCATACCGACGCCGTGAACTGTCACCCGGCCATCGTGCGGTCCGTCGATATCAACACCCATGGCGCGAAACGCCTTCAGAGTGGCAAGGCTATCCTCCCCCTCAAGGAAACCCCTGATCTGCGTCACCCCGTCTGCCAGAGAACCGAGCATGATGGATCGATGTGAAATGGACTTGTCACCCGGAACACGAATGCTGCCGTGCAGAACTCCACCGGGCTTTACCAGAAAACCTATATGATTTGTCAATACTGACTCCGACATGAACGAAAATGCGGCGCAAAGCTTACCGCTGCATCATTGTAGTGTAAACTGCGCGCCCTACAAACATGAACAGTGGTGAAATATCCCATGTCGATTGAAAATCCCACCCTGGTGCTGGCCTCCACCTCGCCGTTCCGTCGTGAACTGCTGAGCAAACTGGGGCTTCCTTTTGAAACAGCGGCGCCTGATATCGACGAATCCCCACTGCCTGATGAAGAGCCTGAATCACTGGTAAAGCGCCTCTCACTTGAAAAAGCCAAAGCAGTGGCGGCGGACTACCCACAGGCGCTGATTATCGGCTCCGATCAGGTTGCCTGCGTTGACAACCAGGTTCTCGGCAAACCGGGATCACATGACAAAGCAATGCAGCAGCTCAGATTCACCTCTGGAAAAACCGTCGCATTTATGACCGGCCTGACACTCTATGATTCAGCCAGCGGCAACAGCAAAACCCTGTGCGAACCATTCCATGCGCACCTCAGAGAGCTGACAGAGAGGCAGATTGACAACTATCTGCAGCGTGAACAACCCTACAACTGCGTCGGCTCCTTCAAGTCGGAATCCCTTGGCATCGCCCTGTTCAGCAAACTCGAAGGTGAAGACCCGAATGCACTCGTCGGCCTGCCGTTGATCCGCCTGATCGACCTGCTGGAACAGTTCGGTGTGGATGTATTGTCATTTCCCACTCCCCAATAACACCGGAACTAAAAACTTATTAACCACGAAAGGCACGAAAATCACGAAAATATTGAGCATCCTTCTTTTCCGGTTTACAGTTTGTCATCTCGACACAGGAGAGATCTTAGAGCTTTTTACCGCAGGATTCCTCGTCGTCCCTCACTTCCCACGGAATGACACGTAAAACTTTAAAATAGTTTTGAGGGTTTTGAAAGTGCCACATATTGCTTTTTTGTTTCGTGATTTTCGTGCCTTTCGTGGTTGAAAATAATTCACACAGACGCATAGACAATGAAAAAAGATACCAACAACCCCGTTATCGGCTTCAACTACCTGTTGCGCGGCTTTGGCCTGCTGAACAA
>JAIVTC010000018.1:0-7476 GCA_048629055.1 Candidatus Bathyarchaeota archaeon | reverse complement strand
TGATCAAGAGCTGGAATACCAGCAATGGCGCAAAGGTGATGTTCGTCGAAGCACCCTCGATCCCCATGCTCGATGTGCGCCTGGTTTTTGATGCCGGCAGTGCGCGTGACAATGGCAAGCCTGGAATTGCCTCGATTGTGAGTACGCTGCTGTCAGATGGGGCGGGCGAGTGGAATGCCGACCAGCTGGCGGAACGTTTTGAAGATATCGGTGCAAGCTTCTCGACGACCTCGCTGCGTGACATGGGCATCATTTCGCTGCGCACCCTGACTGACAAAGAGGTGCTGGATTCAAGCCTGGAAACCCTGCAGAAGGTGCTCTCGACGCCAACTTTTCCTGAAGAGGCCATTGAGCGGCGCAAGAAACAGATCAATGTGGCTTTGGAGAAGCAGAAAGAGTCGCCATCCAGCACCGCTTCCATTGCTTTCTATCAACAGCTCTATGGCGATCACCCATACGCCCATGACCCCATGGGAAACGTCGAGAGCATCAAGACTATCACCAGAGATGACATTGTCGCCTGGTTCAAACAGCATTACGTGGGAAATAACGCAGTCATCGCGATCGTCGGTGCAATCGATCGCAAGCAGGCAGGGGAGATCGCAGAGCGCCTCATGACAGGGGTTGCTGCAGGTGAGAAGCCGCAGCCTCTAGCCGAGGTCAAGGTTTCCGGAAAAGGTGTGGAACAGCGTATCGAATTTCCCTCCAGTCAGACCCACCTGCTTTTTGGACAACCCGTGATGGCGCGCCGGGATGAGGATTTCTATGCGCTCTATGTCGGCAACCACATGCTGGGAGGCAGCGGCCTGGTCTCTATGCTGGCTGAAGAGGTGCGTGAGAAGCGCGGGCTCGCCTACAGCGTCAGCAGCCACTTTATCCCGATGCGCGGCAAGGGCCCCTACCTGTTCAGTGCGCAGACACGCAATGACCAGTCGCAAAAAACGCTGCAAGTGATGCAGCGAAGCCTGCGTGATTTCATCAAAGATGGTCCCACAAAAAAGCGCCTGATTGCTTCTAAACGCAATATCACCGGTGGTTTTCCGCTGCGCATCTCATCCAACAGCAAAATCGTCGAGTATCTTGCAATGATGGGATTCTACGACTATCCGCTGGATCATCTCAACACATTCGTGGAGAAGATTACAGCGGTGACTGCAAAACAGATACGTGATGCATTCAGCCGCCGCGTCAACCCGGATCACTTTGTTATTGTACAGGTCGGTGGTTCTGAACAGGCGCAAGATGCCTCTGCCGCAGGGAAATAACAGGGTTCGTCTGATTGGCGGCTCTCATGGAGGCCGCCGATTGCAGTTTTCCGCCGCCATGGGATTGCGCCCGACAGCAGACCGTGTCCGCGAAACCCTGTTCAACTGGCTGCAGCAGGATATTGCAATGGCCCGTTGTCTGGATCTCTTTTCCGGATCGGGAGCGCTGGGATTTGAGGCGGCATCGCGGGGCGCGGCTCATGTCACCATGATCGAAAGCCAGCGAAATGTTTTCCGCTCGCTGCAGCAGAATCTCTCACTGCTGCAACTGGAGGATGTTATCCAGCTGGTAAATGCCGATGCCCTGCACTGGCTGCAAGGCAGTGCAGAAATGTATCAGCTGGTGTTTCTTGATCCGCCATTCAATAAAAAGCTGATGCAGCCGGTGATCGATCAGCTGGAAGGTGGCGGCTGGCTGGCGCCCTGTACGCTGATCTACCTGGAACAGGATCTCCATGAGGAGCCTCCGCAACTGCCAGACAACTGGTGCATCATACGCGACAAAACGGCAGGGCAGGTGCGCTATCAACTGGTCGAAAGGGCAGAGGTATGAACCACGGAAATAATTTGCCATGGAACCCACGGAATAGACGGAACGAAAAAGAAAAGTAACCACAGATGAACACGGATGCGCCCAGATTATGATGACAGCGTCTTTTGTCATTGCGAGGAGCCTCAGCGACGCGGCAATCTTACCGGGATTGACATAAAACCCGACAATCATGAAACAAAGAGAAAACCATGAGTATTAGTGAAGCAAATGAAATTGATCTTACAAGCGGTATTGCTGCTTTTGAGTCCAGGCTCTTCTCCACGGCTGTGCCACTGTTGAGACCTCTGGCTGACGACGGAAATGCCGAGGCGCAATACCGTATGGCGATCATGATGCAAAATGGTCTGGGTATAGTCGCAAACGAACTTGCTGCCTTTAAATATATGCGGGGTGCGGCTGAATCCGGGCACGATCTTGCACAGCATGGACTGGGCTTCATGTACCTGGAGGGGGAGTGCGCCGCCAAAGACGGCGCCAGGGCGGCAGAGTGGTTCCGCAAGGCGGCCGAGCAGGGTCTGGTCGGATCAATGACAACCCTGGCAATGATGTATGAAGAGGGAAATGGCGTAGAGCAGGATCAGGACGAGGCTAAACGCTGGTACAAAAAAGCGGGTTTTGACGAGTTCAGTTAGGTTTTAAGTTTTAGGTTTTAGGTCATTCCACCTAAAACCTAAAACCTCACTCCTCACCCCTTTATTTTCCTGCGCTTGCGTACCGCCTCTGCAAGTATCTTCAGCAATGGCACTGTGTCATCCCAGCCAATACAGGCATCGGTGACGCTTTGTCCGTAAACCAGGTCATGATTCCCATTAAGGGATTGCTGTCCGCCGACAAGATGGCTTTCGATCATGGCTCCGAAGATGCGTTGATCGCCGCGCGCAATCTGTGCGGCAACATCTTTGCCAACGTCGATCTGGCGTTGATACTGTTTCTTGCTGTTGGCATGGCTGAAGTCGATCATCAGCTTGGGATCAAGACCTGCTTTCTCCATCTCTGCAGCAGCAATATTGATACTCTCGGTATCATAGTTGGGACGATCGCCACCTCTGAGGATCACATGGCAATCGTTGTTGCCGGTGGTCGAAAATATTGCAGAGTGCCCCGATTTTGTCAGTGACATGAAGTGGTGCGGGCATTGTGCGGCGCCAATCGCATCGATCGCAATCTGCAGACGGCCATCTGTTCCATTCTTGAAGCCAACGGGGGTCGATAGCCCTGATGCGAGTTCGCGATGCCCCTGGCTCTCGGTTGTGCGTGCTCCAATGGCGCCCCAGGTAATCAGGTCGGCAACATACTGGGGGCTGATCAGGTCAAGAAATTCCGTTGCAGTCGGCAGGCCCATCTCATTGATCTTCAGAAGCAGATTGCGAGCCACGTGCAGCCCTTTGTTGATCTCGAAAGAGCCATCGAGGTGTGGGTCGTTGATCAGCCCTTTCCAGCCAACCGTGGTGCGAGGCTTCTCAAAATAGACTCGCATGATGATGATCAGCTCATTCTCAAGCTTTTTCTGCAGGGCGCTGAGCCTGCCTGCATACTCCAGGGCGGCTTTTGGATCGTGTACGGAACATGGGCCGACGATAACAACCAGACGGTCATCCTCATTATGCAGAACATTGTGCACCTTGAGGCGATTGTCATGCACGGTGCGTGCGGCCGCTTCAGTGACGGGAAATGCCTCATGCACGGATGCCGGAGAGGCGACTTCCCTGATCTTCTGAATGCGCAGATCGTCGGTCTGATAGATAGTCATTGAGTGTAAAGTTGTCAACAAGTAAATAAGCCATCTATTATAAGGCCTGAAAGTTGAAAAGAGAAAGCAAACCTGAGCAAAATCAGCGCCAGAGGTGCTTATATGTTAGCAGCAGAGGCACTTGCGAAACCCGTCATTGCGTCGCTTGCGTTACTTCTGACATCACCGGGCATGGCCGCCGATCAGACCTATGAGGATGTCATCAAGGGAAAAAAGCCGCAAGGAATCCGGTTCCCAGCGCCTCGATTGCACCTACCGGGGCGGCAGAGATCTCTATATTGCCATTGCAGGCATTGGCATGCCTGACACCGGCATCAATTTTTATGCTTCAAGTCTGGAAGGGGACTACTATGCAAGTGTAGGAGTTCTGCACGGCTGTATCATCGTGACTCCGGGTAAGTTGTCAGAGGGTAAGGAAGATGGAGGCTATGCCTTTATCTCCCCAAAAAACGGCAAAGTCTACAAGGATTGGTGGAGTTGCAAGAAGGGCTATTGACAGGTGCGGCGCCATTTCAGCATGAGAAGTGGCATTTATCTACTGGATATCCCCATGGTTAAAATTTCGGGTTTTTCCCTATAGAAGTGCTCCTGATGAGGTGCTATTCTGAATTCATTCATAGAAGATAATTGATAATTATCAACATGAAGAACCAAAGGAGAAAATGAAATGATACGCAATTTGGTTGAGATGGTTTTCTGGTCAGCGACAATCGCGGTCACTGTAGGGCTTTACATGAATGCGGTGACAAACGCGGAAATTGAAACAGTCGCATCACATGATGCGACGATACAGCTGGTGCAGAGCGATTGAGATCCGCACCTGAGTGAACTAACGCAACCCCGGCCATTGAGCCGGGTTTTTTGTGGGTGCGGTTCGCTCCGCGCCTGCAAACCGAGGGCAGAACACATTTTCTGCTAATATTGGCAACAATTGTGTTCTGACCCCAACTTCCCGAGAAATAGAGATGAAAAAATTAATCATTTTAGTCGCGGCGCTGACTCTTACCGGCTGCAGTGTTCCCATCGTCCCCGGTATCACAGGTTAATGGATTCTTGATTCAATTGTGGAAGAGATGAGCATGATTTTCAGCTCCGACAGAAAATTCTGTGTTTATTAAAGCCCATAATTACGTTAGCCCTAAACGCATCTGATTTGAGCAATTGGATTGCTTGGTTCTTGATTCTACGTAAAGAGAATGAATTTACGTCATCGCCAGCACGAAGAAGAGCGATAAGTTCTTCGAATAAAGCGTTGGCTGCGGATGGCTGATTGGTGTCGGCCGCTACTCAGATGCACGTCTCTTCTCAATCTCTTGCTGTATAAACTCCACCAGCAACTGCTTGTGCAGGAAATCAGCTTCCGACTCATGACTCATTCGAGGGCCAATCTGGAAATCCACATCGTTCCACTGAACCGGCTCTCTGCTCTTGTACAGATCCTGACTCGCTTCCCGGTAGTTCGCCGCCATCTCCTCTATAGTCAGTCGATCATAGGCATCAAGGCTGATTCGTTCCGCTTCGTCTATCGTCACAATAGTCAGGATCTACGTGCAGTCCAGTTGTTTGTTACGGTGTCGTGCTCATAGGAGACAAATGAATCTGGCTGAGTGATAGTCCGGAGTCGGCCCATAGCGGCCTCAGAAACTTTTTGAGTTATAATCTGAAGCGCGTATAAAAACGGAGTATTAAGATGAAAAAGCGTTTACTAGTTTCTTTGGTAGCTCTGCTATCCGGCTCATTCTTTCTGAATGCTGCATTTGCCGAAGAACCAAAAGCAATATGGGGAACGGATGGAGCTGCCATCAAGAAAGATGATCCACAAATCAAATCGCCAACACCATCTACTGTGAAACCCAAAGAAACTCTACAACCAGTTGAACAAAAGCCGAAAATTGCTGAACCAGGAATGCCCCGGGCATTGGGCGATGATCCATGGGTCGGGGGGCCGGGCTATTGATAGTTGTAAGATAGCCGCGCTGGGCTGAAAGCAAACACTTGAGCCACTGAGCCGGGTTTCTTTTGCCTGCTGTTGAATAAACTGTAGGCAAAAGCCTTCAGAAGTGCAGCACCAATACAACAGAGGACAAAGACATGAGCAGCATTATCGCTGCGGTCTTAGGCGTAGTATACGGATGGCCCTTCGTTGTTGGGGTGGGGGCTATCTTACTCCTGTTCATTCTGCGCCACCCGCACAGAAAGTATCTTGACAAGCAAGACTGATTACAGCTCCGCCATCGAGCGGTTTTTTTTGCCGCGCTCAGGGAGATGCTGGGGTGATTGCACGGCTGTTATTCATGCTTAAATCACACCCCAACCCAGTAACATTCCATACACTAATCCGACAATCATTAAAATGATAATAACTACTAACAACGCCTTCACAATCTTCATTAAATACTGTCCTCAGGGAGTGCTGGGGGTGATCCCCAACCCTGTTAGTTATTAAAATGATTTGATATTGCGATTGCACTTCTCTCGCACGACTTCTTCAATCAGCCGTCCGGTATCGGGGTGAGTTCTAACTACCGTGCGCGCGCCAGTTGACTTGTGAAATGCTACCCCCCGATCAATACAATCTTGCATTTCTTGTTTACCATCACTACAGGCTGCCAACAGTAGCAATAACGGCAATACGACAGCCAAGGTAGGGACTTTCTTCACATAGTTCACAAGGTTGACTGAAGCGTACCCACTGAGGCGGGTTTTTTGTGGGTGGTGCAAAAGGTAACAAGTAGGTAACAAATTCATTTTTCAGAAGTCGGGAAATCCTGTAACTACTTGTTTTAATTGGTCGGGGTGAGAGGATTCGAACCTCCGGCCCCTGCCTCCCGAAGGCAGTGCTCTACCAAGCTGAGCTACACCCCGATGGTGTTGGATGGTATCCGGATATGCCCCGGATTTGTTTATCTGGCGCGGCGCACGGAAAATTCAGCCAGTTCTGCGAGTGCGTCACGATAGGGTGATGGCGGAAGAGTTTCCAGCGCCTTGATGGCTTTTTGTGAATGCTCGACCGCAATCTGCATAGTGTAAGCGATTGCATCAGAGCTTTCAATTGCGCGTATCACGGCTTCGATATGTTCACGCCCGCCGTTTTCGATGGCGTTGCGGATGACCGCGGCCTGATCTGCGGGTGCGGTTTGCATGGCGCGAATCAGGGGCAGGGTCGGTTTGCCTTCGTCGAGGTCGTCACCGATATTTTTGCCGATATTTTTGCCGTTGTAATCGAGCGCATCATCGATGATCTGAAACGCAATGCCAAGTTCCATGCCGTAGTCGGCGAGCGCCTGTTCAGTCTCTGTGTCAGCATCGGTAATCACTGCAGCAAGGCGGGTTCCTGCTTCGAACAGGGTTGCTGTTTTTCTGACAATCACCTCGACGTACTTCTCTTCAGTGATGTCAGGGTCGTTGCAGTTCATCAGCTGCAGCACTTCGCCTTCGGCAATGCGATTGGTTGCATGCGAGAGGATATCCATGACGCGCATCTGCTGCACGGCGACCATCATCTCGAAGGCGCGTGAATAGAGAAAGTCGCCAACCAGGACGCTGACGGCGTTGCCCCATACGGCGTTGGCTGTCTCCTGGTCGCGGCGCAGGTCAGAATGATCGATCACATCGTCATGCAGCAGGGTTGCGGTATGGATGAATTCGATGATGGCCGCAATATCGATGTGTTTGCCGCCCTGATAACCGACAGCCTTGGCGGCGATCAATACCAGCATTGGCCGCAGCCGTTTGCCGCCGCTATTGATAATGTGATGGCCGATCTGGTTGATCAGAACGATATCCGAGTGCAGTTGACTCAGGATGAAGTCGTTGACCTTGATCATTTCGTCTGCAACCAGACTTTGTGCTTTTGTATCACTCATATTAAGTTTATTATAACCGCGGCGGGTGAATGCTATGTAGCT
>JAIVTC010000017.1:0-8867 GCA_048629055.1 Candidatus Bathyarchaeota archaeon | reverse complement strand
CTGGAAGCACTTTTTTCCCCCCACAATATCGCGGTGTTCGGCGCCAGTGAAAAACACGGCAGTGTTGGCGCACGCGTGTTCCAGAACCTGATCCAGACGGGATATAGCGGCAGTTTGTACCCGATCAATCCCAAACATAAGGAGATCCAGGGACACCGCTGTTACAAGAGCCTGGATGAGGTGGATGCGACAGTCGACCTGGCCATTATCGCCACGCCGGCCTCGACAGTTCTGAATATCATGCGCAGCTGCGGGGAGCAGGATGTTGCAGCGGCTATCGTGCTGAGTGCGGGTTTCCGTGAAGTCGGTAAAAAAGGTATTCGCCTGGAAAATTCCCTGGCGGATATCGCGCGCCATCACGGCATCCATCTGCTGGGTCCCAACTGCCTGGGGCTGATGCGCCCGGGAATTGGTCTCAACGCCACCTGCCTGGATTCCATGGCGCCGGATGGTCGACTGGCTTTGATCTCCCAGTCAGGCGCCCTGTGCACCGCGATTCTAGACTGGTCTATCCCGCATCAGCTGGGATTCTCCACCGTGGTGTCGCTGGGAAATGCCGCCGATGTCGACTTTGGCGACATTCTTGATTATCTGGTGGCCGATCAGAAGACCGACGCCATTCTGCTCTACGTGGAAGGTGTGCATGACGCCCGCGCCTTTATGAGTGGTTTGCGCAGCGCCGCCCACGCCAAGCCGGTTATCGTTCTCAAGGCGGGCCGCCATCGAGCGGGTTCACGCGCCGCTTACACCCATACCGGAGCCATGATTGGCGAAGACGATGTGTTTGATGCGGCGCTCGAGCGGGCGGGTGCTGTCCGCGCAATGACCTTTAGCCAGCTGTTTGCCGCAGCCGCAATTCTCTCTACCGGCAGAAGGGTCAATGGCAACCGGCTGGCCATCGTCACAAATGGCGGGGGGCCGGGCGTAATGGCCACCGATCGGGCCGAGGATATGGGTGTGGAAATTGCCACACTCACTGCGGAGACTCTCGCACTGCTGAATAAGATTCTGCCCACCCACTGGTCACACGGCAATCCGGTGGATATTCTGGGAGATGCCTCGTCGCAAAGATACGCCGAGGTTGTAGAGGCCTGTCTGAAAGATCCGAACGTTGACGGCGTGCTGGTGCTGCTTACGCCACAGGCGATGAGCGCTCCGAATGAGACGGCGCAGGCCGTCATTGAAGCCGCTAAAAAACAGAAGCAGAAGCCGATAATCGCCTGCTGGATGGGCGAGACCAAGGTGCAGGAGGCTCGCGAGATTTTCTCCGCCAACGGTATTCCGAGCTTCGTCTCTCCAGAGCGGGCTGTCGAGGCCTTCGCCTATCTGAGTCATTACCATTGCAATCAAAAACTGCTGCTGCAGACGCCGGGGCCGTTGACTGATTCCAGGACGCCTGATGTCGAGGGGGCGAGGATGATTATCGAGTCCGTGTTGGCGGAACGGCGTGAGATGCTCTCCGATACGGAATCCAAAGCCATCCTCAATGCTTTTCGCATCCCCTGTACGCCAACCCTGGAGGCGAGAAGCGCTGCCGAGGCCCTGGTGCATGCCGAGTCGCTGGGGTTTCCGGTGGTGATGAAGGTCAGCTCTGCGCAGATCTCTCACAAATCTGAAGTCGGGGGTGTGAAAATCAATATCCTCAATGCCCCGGATGTGCGAAGCACCTATAAATCCCTGGTGGATGAGGCGCGGCGCATAAAGCCTGACGCCGAGATTCGCGGTGTCACGGTCGAGCCGATGGCGTCCAGTGCAGATGCGCGCGAGCTTATGGTCGGGGTCAAGCGGGATCCGGTCTTCGGGCCGGTCATTGCCTTTGGCGCGGGAGGCACAATGGCCGAGATCATGCACGACAATGCGGTGGCCATACCTCCCCTGAACCGGGTATTGGCGAAACGCCTGATCGACAGGACCCGTGTGACGCATCTGCTCGGCGCTTTTCGCAAGATGGAGGCTGTCGATAAAATTGCGGTGGAAGATGTGCTGCTGCGGATCTCGGAGATGGTGTGTGAACTTCCCCACATCCAGGAGATGGATATCAACCCGTTGTTTGCAGACAAGGATGGCGTGATGGTGGTTGATGCGCGTATCCGGGTAAAGCGGCCGCCCACCTCACCGGTGCCATATTCGCATATGGCGATTCATCCCTACCCGTCTCATCTTACCCGGCACGCCTATCTTGCTGACGGCACGGCCATGACGATCCGCCCCATTCGTCCGGAAGATGCAGAGATCGAACAGCAGTTCGTGCGCAATCTTTCGGCCGAAGCCAAGTACTTCAGATTTATACGCGCTCTCACTGAATTGAGCCCTGAGATGCTGGTGCGTTATACGCAACTGGACTACAGTCGCGAAATGGCCCTGATAGCGGTTATCGACGAGCAGGGGAAAATCGAGCAGATTGGAGTGGGGCGCTACGTGGTCAATCCGGATGGCAACTCCTGTGAATTTGCGCTTGCAGTATCCGACGAGTATGGCGGCCAGGGAATAGGCTCCCAGCTGATGGAAGCCATCATGGATGCGGCCCGTGGCCACGGCGTTCGCGTGGTGGAGGGTGAAGTGATGTCAAACAACCATCGTATGCTTTCGCTGATGCGGGAACTCGGATTCTCGATCACCGCCTCTGCTGAGGATCCCTCCATCCGACACGTAGAGCGATGGCTTTAATGCGCGTTGCAATCAATCGTAGCGGTGATGCCGGCTATTCTATGCTTCAGCAAGAGACAACGAGTGACCAGCCTCAAAAAGACAATTGGAGCAAACCATTTTTTATTTTCTATTTTTCCAATAATCCGGATGGCGATGTAGATTCATTACTGCAATGATATAAATCCCATTTTCTTCTTTTGAATATAAAAATACCATATGGGAATCTATTAACCAAAGGCCGTCTGATTTCACTATCAATCACTGTCCAGGCCATTGGCAAAGAGACCGAACGCTGGATTGTGAAGTGTACCTCAGTGGCAAAATCATAACCCAAACCAGACTGTATGCTTTCGTAATAGTCAATTGCCTCATTTAATTCTATCTCTGCATCAGGGTGAAATGAAAAACTCATTTTTCAAATCTATCCCAAATTTTGTTAAAAACTTGTTTCCCACTCACAGGCTCGACCTTGCCTGAGCGTATTTCAGCAAGTCTTTTGGCTGCAATTTTAGCCCACTTCTTATCAATCTCTGATTCTGGTTGGTTAAGGCTGCAAAGTAAAGATTCTACTATTAATGCTCGATCCTCAACCGGAAGTGATACGACTTCTTCTATTAATGCCTGTGTATTCATTTCATCACCTGAATATTCACTCCTATTTGCTATTATAGCATCAGGGTATTTTGTTCAATTTCGGTTTTTCACCACGAAGGGCGCGACGAAAAAACCAGCCGGAGAGCAGCATCACCAGTAATCCTGAAATCGTGAAAATGATTGCCAGCACCCACAGGTCGTTGAAAGAGCCGATGACCGCTGTTTGCGGATCATCCTGCTGGTAGAGCACTCGCACCCGGTCGCCTTTGTTGTAATGATCTGCACGGCGAGTGACCGTGGATTGAAACTCAACCTGCTCGCCCGCCGATGTGGTGAACGCCACTTTGGGGAAGTACTGCAGTGAGGAGGATTTGCCTGCCTTGCTGGACATGAAGGGGTCAATGCTGATTATCACGCCTTCGGCGACAGTTGACGCCTGCAGCAGTTGGCTGGATTTCTGCCAATGGTGGTAACCAAGGCTCAAAAACACGACGCCGATGAGCAGCATCAGCAGGGGCACGAAATATCGCAAAAAAGGCATGACAGGTTCCTCACTACGAAGAAGATCAGTATATTCTATATCAACAGACGCTAATGCGGCGCAATGCGTACCGATTATTGCGCCCTACAGATAGCATGTAAAACCTAAAACCTAAAACCGACCTATCCAGAATTTAGCCTGCTTGAGCTCCCGAAACGGGAATGACCGGATTTGCGCATTGACGAAGTGAGTGGCAACGTTTTCAGCCAGATTCCCGATTGGAGAGTCTGTGACAAATGCTAATCGGGTGATTTTTTTGTGGTGCTCTTTCACGAATGTGAGATGTGAAGAGAGCGCCGCAAATGACTCCCATCCCGGAAATGACTCTGTATGGATGATCAGGCCGTTCAATCCGCCCTGCTTGCCGATGTATGGATCGATGATATGCGCGGCAGTGACAAAATCATCTTTTGAGAGCGCGCCATGCGGTTCGAGAATCGCGATTCCGTTTGTCTGATCGATTGTCGTTGTGAGCATGTTATATAGCGCCGGGGTTCGTGAATGGCCTCCCCCTTTGTCAAAGGGGGATTGAGGGGGATTTATTTCGCATCATTGATAATGTCGATTGAAATCGCCTCAACCTCTTCGGCAACCTTTGCGAGTACCGGAGAGTCCGATAACGCCGACAGCAGGGCTTTGGGGCTGAGCATGCCGATTTTAGTTATTCCATCCTCTTCCCATACGGAGATGCGGCACGGCAGCGCCATATTCAGGCTCATGTCCTCGTTGAGTACGGTTTCCGCCTTGTGAGGGTTGCACACTTCAAAAATCTTGCAGCCATTGGGAAAATCAATGCCTTTGTTTTTCAGTGTCGCCTGCAGATCGTGAACATGCAGCACGCCAAATTGATGCTTCACGACAGCTGCCTCCAGGTCGGCGGCAGCCTGCTCCAGGCTCTTTTGTGATTCAACAATATATTTCATCTCTTGTTTTCCTTGATCATGGATTGATATGAGGCGGACTTTACCATATTTTTGAAATATCCCCGGTTTATGGGTTAGGATTAGAGAATGATGTATTGATATCCTGGTAATCCTTGAGTGACTAACATGTTTACAAATGAGTCAAATTTTAAAAATGTCTCTCGCCAAGAACGCCAAGGTCGCAAAGGTTTTCTTGGCGAGCTTTGCGTCTTCGCCTACAGGGATGTAGGTGAGGGGCGTGAGCAGGACGCGGAAGCTTTGCGAGAAAATATTTTTTCATACCCAGCCAGTCTGAGACTTTCTCTTGCTGGATTCTACATGGTGAATCCATGATGTCGAATATTGATCTCTTTACCCCCATCCAGGTCGGCCCCTATCACCTGGCAAATCGTATTGTGATGGCGCCAATGACGCGAAACCGGGCTGGAGATGGCAATGTGCCGCAGCCATTGAATGTTGAGCATTACTCCCAGCGTGCGAGTGCGGGCCTGATTGTGACAGAGGGGAGCCAGATTGCAGAGGATGCGGTTGGTTATCCTGCAACCCCCGGCATTCACAGCGATGAACAGGTTGCCGGCTGGACGGCGGTGACCGATGCCGTGCATGAGAAGGGCGGACATATCTTCCTGCAGCTTTGGCACACAGGCAGAGTCTCCCACCCCTCGCTGCTGCCCGGGGAGATGCTGCCTGTCGCGCCGTCTGCTGTAAAGCCCGACGGCGAGGCAATCACCTATAGCGGTCCTCAGCCTTTTGTGACGCCGCGGGCGCTTGGGCTTGACGAAATCCCGGCAATTATCACACAGTACCGGGCTGCAGCAGCCAATGCCAAGCAGGCCGGCTTTGATGGCGTCGAGATTCATGCCGCAAATGGCTATCTGCTGGATCAATTTCTGCGTGACGGCACAAATCGGCGCAGTGATGCCTATGGCGGCTCCATTGACAACAGGGCGCGTCTGCTGATGGAGGTGACAGAGACTGTCTCTTCAGTATGGAGTGATGATCGCGTCGGCGTGCGTCTTTCACCCCTGCAGCCATTCAACGACATGCGTGACTCAGATCCCAGGGCAACCTTCACCCGGGTTGTCGAGATGCTGAACGAGTTTGCGCTGGCCTATCTGCATATCACGGAGATGGGCAGTGAGACCCCGGGCGTGGCTGGTCCGGAATTTGATTTGCGCTCCTTGAAACAGCATTGGGATGGCATCTACATGACTAATTGCGGCTACGATAAGAAGCGAGCCAATGCGGCCCTCGCTGCAGGCGAGGCTGACCTGGTCTCCTTCGGTGTACCCTATATCGCGAACCCCGACCTGGTCGAGCGCTTTGCACAGGATGCAGCGCTGAACGATGCGGATCCGGAGACCTTCTATGGCGGCGGCGTGGAAGGCTACAACGATTATCCATCACTTGCCCAATCCTGAGGCAATATACAGCTTCTGCTATGCTTAACTGATGCAACTCTCTTTTACAAAAATGCACGGCCTCGGCAATGATTTCGTGGTCTTCAATGCCATTGATCAGCCGCTTGAGTTGCGCGCCGGGCAGATCCGTTTTATTGCCGATCGGCGCTTTGGCATCGGCTGCGACCAGGTGCTGCTGGTCGAGGCGGCACGCAATGCGGATACTGACTTTTACTATCGCATCTATAATGCGGATGGCGGAGAGGTCGAACAGTGCGGCAATGGCGCGCGCTGTTTTGCCCGCTTTGTGCGGGACAAGGGACTCTCTGCCAGGGATGTTTTGAAGGTAGGGACAGCTACCGGGGAGATCACCCTCTATCATGAGGCGGATGATCTTGTGCGCATCGACATGGGCGTACCGCGGTTTGTTCCGTCGCAAATTCCGTTTGAGACGCGGCAGCAGGCAGTGACCTATCCGATCGAGCTCGATGGTGATGTCTATCAGATCGGCATCGTCTCAATGGGAAATCCGCATGCGGTGATGCTTGTCGAGGATGTGGCGCGCGCTGATGTTCAGCGGCTGGGCCCGCTGCTGGAGTCACATGCGCTGTTCCCGCAGCGTGTCAATGCCGGCTTCATGCAGGTGCTGTCGCCTTCAGAGATCGCGCTGCGCGTCTATGAGAGGGGGGCGGGCGAGACCTACGCCTGCGGCACCGGGGCCTGCGCAGCTGTGGTGTCCGGTATTCAGCGTGGACTTCTCGATGAGAGAGTCAATGTAAAGGTGCGCGGCGGCGAGCTTGTGATAAGCTGGAGTGGTGAAAATAATTCCGTGTGGATGACCGGTCCTGCAGTGGCGGTTTTTGAAGGAATGATCGAATTATGAGTGAAGAGAATGCAATGATTGATGAGCAGTATGAAGCTGAAATCGGGGAGTATTTAGAGCGCCATCGTGACTATTTTGAACGTCATCCCGGGTTGTTGTCGCAACTGGAGATCTCCCATGACGCCGGCGGGGGCAGCATCTCTCTGATTCAACGCCAGGTGAAGATCCTGAGAGGCAAGGCGGAGGAGTACCATGCCCAGTTGGAAGAGTTGATTGAAGTTGCCCGCGAAAATGAGAGCCTCAATCAACGCCTCTATGATTTAACGCTGATGTTGATCGAGAGCCATGATCTTGAAAGTTTGATGGATATTCTGCTCGATGACCTGCGCGAACAGTTCGATGCGGATGCGGTAGAGCTGCGTCTGTTTGCCGATGACAATATGGAGAAGGCTGTCAATGAAGGACAGCCGGCCTCGCTGATGTTTGCCGATTTTTTACAGCGTGGAAAACCTAAGTGCGGGACTTTGAATAAAGATCAGCTGGAATACCTGTTTGGCTCACTGGCTGCAGAGACGGGCTCAGCGGCATTGATTCCGCTGGAGCATAAGCACACCAGGGGCATCCTGGCAATCGGCAGCCGCGATGCGCAGCGTTTTCATCCCGGCAAGGATACCGGTTTTCTGCAGCGCCTCGGCGGTCTGGTCAGTCACTCGCTGGCGCGCATCTCTGCTGAAGCATAAACCCCTTAACTCAACAAACTACTACTCCTTGAGTGATCCACACCTTTACAAATGAATCAATTTTAATCATGACTCTCGCAAAGACGCAAAGACGCAAAGGGTTTTCTTGGCGGGCTTTGCGTCTTTGCGAGAAAAAAATAAGATTTTCATGCTTCGTGAGTCTGAGACCTTGTCTCGTTAGATGTTGTGTTATTCAAGAGAGTTGCTAATGACTCTCTCGTTTGACCTCGTTGTTTCTTTCGTTGATTACATCCGTTATGAACGACGCCTCTCGGCGGCCACGCTGGAGAGCTACCAGCGAGATCTGAAACAGTTTTCCGCGTGGCTGCAGCAGCAATCCCCCTGCAGTGAACAGATACGCTGGTCACAGATTCATCAACACCAGGTGCGGGCGTGGATCGCCAGCCGTCATCGCGATGGCATTGGCGGCAAAAGCCTGCAGCGGCAACTCTCCAGCCTGCGCTGCTTCTATCGCTATCTGCTTCGGGAGAGGAAGGCAACGCAAAATCCCGCAGAGGGAGTGCGTGCGCCAAAGGTAAAGCGCCCGTTGCCGCATCTGGCTGATGCCGACGAGGTGGCTCAACTGCTGAATATGCACGGCAGCGATCCACTGCTGCTGCGCGATCGCGCCATGATGGAGCTCTTCTACTCCTCCGGTTTGCGTCTTGCTGAACTGGTGTCACTGAACCTGGTGGACTTGCCCGCCGTCGGCGATCAACTGGAGGTCACTGGTAAAGGGGCAAAGACTCGACGGGTTCCCGTCGGTGGCATGGCCCGCAATGCCCTGAATGCCTGGTTGAAGGCGCGTCTTCAGCTTGCCTCTACACAGGAGCAGGCGCTTTTTGTCAGCAAGCGCGGCACGCGCATCAGCCCGCGAACGGTACAGCAGCGCCTGGCATACCGTGCTCAGCAACAGGGACTTGCGCAGCACCTGCATCCGCACATGCTGCGCCACTCCTTCGCCAGCCACCTGCTGGAATCCTCCAGTGACTTGCGCGCCGTGCAGGAGTTGCTCGGGCATGCCGATATCAGCACCACCCAGATCTACACCCATCTCGATTTTCAGCACCTGGCGCAGGTGTATGACAAGGCGCATCCAAGGGCGCGCAAGCGCAGGAATTCACAGGAGTGATTGTGAATGCCCGTTTGTCGCACATAAAAGCATTATGGTAAGTGGTTAAATGGCCGGGGTTTGGC
>JAIVTC010000016.1:0-3391 GCA_048629055.1 Candidatus Bathyarchaeota archaeon | reverse complement strand
AAATGAAGAGTTCCCGCGGCAATATCAGCATCTGGTGCATGCATCACCCCATCGGTGTGGTGATGCTGACGCTTGCCGCGATGATGCTGGGACTGCTCGCCTATACCCGCCTGAGTATCGATCTGCTGCCGCATGTCATCTATCCGCAGGTGCTTGTCAGGGTCATGGATCCGGGTGTGCCGGCAAAGATCATGGAGGACAAGGTGACACGTCAGCTCGAAGAGCAGCTGGCGATTACCGAAGGCGTGGTGCATATCCATTCAACCACCAGCAAGGGCCGCTCCGCCATTGATCTCTCTTTTGATTTTGAGAAGGATATCGATATCGCACTGCGCGACGCCAGCAACCGCCTGGACCGGGCGCGGCGTTTTCTGCCGGATACGACCGAACCGCCAATCATCTATAAACGCGACCCCTTTCAGCGGCCGGTGATGATCCTGCTGGCCTCCTCCACCCTGCGTTCAGCGCTGGAGATCAGGGAGTGGGCTGATTACACCTTGAGCAAGCTGCTGTTGAACCTTCCCGGAATCGCCGCCATCGAAGTCGGCGGTGGGGTCAATCGCGAGATTCAGATAGAGGTTGACCAGGAACGGCTGGCGGCCAGCGGTATCGATATCACGACACTGACTGATGTCATCATCAACAGCAACATCGACACGGCGACCGGCCGGCTTGAGATGAGCAGCGGCGAGATCAGCGGCCTGACACGCGGTCAGTTCAGCAGTGTCGAAGACTTCGGAAAACTCAGCCTGCCAAGATCAAACCTGCTGCTCAGCGATGTCGCCACTATCCACGACGGCAGTGAAGTCGAGCGTATCCGGGTGCGCAACAACGGCATGCCGGGTGTCAAGGTCTCGGTGCAGAAACAGCCCGGAGAGAATACTGTCGATGTGGTCACAGCCGTCAAGCTGGCGCTGGAACATCTCCGCGAGAACAGCATGATTCCCGCTGATATCTCTCTCGCCATCGTCAAGGATGAATCCACACAGATTGAAAATGCTATCGACACGACGCTGCAGGCTGCAGCCAGCGGCGCGCTGCTGGCAATGCTGGTGGTCTACCTGATGCTGGGGGATCTGAAACGCACACTGATTATCGGCACGGCAATCCCTGTCGCCATGCTGATGACCTTTCTGCTGATGTCAATCGTGGGACTCAATATCAATATTATGACGCTTGGCGGCTTGGCGCTGGGTATCGGCATGCTGGTCGACGGCACCATCGTGATGCTGGAAAATATCCATCGCCATCAGCAGATGAACTCTGATCCTGAGAATGCCGTCAAGGAGGTCGCCGGGGCCATTTTTGCCTCGACCTCCACCAACCTGGTGGCCATCCTCCCCTTTATGCTGCTGGTGAGCATCGTCGGGCTGCTGTTCCAGGAGATGATATTCACCATCTCCTCGGCCATCGTCGCTGCAATGGTCGTTTCGCTGACCCTGGTCCCTGCCCTGGCGGGTAGACTCAAGCCAGCGCCGAAAACAGGCATCATCTCTTCCATAACCCTGGCGACTGCAAGTGGCTACAGCCGGCTGCTGCAGCGTATTTTACTCCTTCCAGCCATAGTCAGAGTGCTGCTGGTTGCCCTGTTTGTGATTGGCATCGCAGTCACGTCACGTGATTTTCTCGAACTGCCGGACAGCCTGCTGCCAACCATGGACGAGGGTTCGATCATAGTAATTTTGAGCGCTGACGAAGGCACTGATATCGACACCATGGACAGGCTGACGCGTCAGGTTGAGGATCTCATCGATGCCCAACCAGCAGTCGATACGATCTTTACCACCGTGGGCGGATTTATTTTTGGGCGCACCCAGGTCGAGCGTCCAAACCGTTCATCCATCCAGGTGTTGCTCAAACAGGCATCACAGCGCTCACTCACTGCACAAGAGTGGGTCACAGAGTTCCGTAAACAGATGGAACAGGCGGGAATTCCCGGTCTGCGCATGCGCGCCTATGTGCGCTCCATGCGCGGCATCCGCATCAACCAGGGGGAGGATGACCTCTCGCTGCAAATACGCGGCGCAGACTTGAACACCCTGACCACCATTGCCGAACAGCTCAAGGAGAAGCTGCAAACCCTGCCGAACCTGAATAACCTGCGTCACTCAAACGAGGATCCCGCCCGCGAGATGGTGATCCGCATTGACCATGAGAAGGCGGCCCGTTACGGCATCGATGCGTCATCGATCGGCCAGCTGGTGCGCACCGCTCTGGATGGCAAGATCATCACCACCTTCTATGCCGATGACCGCAGCATCAATGTGCGCCTGCGCTTGAAAAAGAGTCAATGGCGCAGTCCGGGTGATCTGCACAATATCCAGCTGCTGAGAAACAGCGAGGAGCATCCTGCGGTGCGGCTCGCAGACGTTGCAACCATTATTATTCAAGCTGCTCCTGCGAGCATTGAACGCGACCGCCAGCAGCGCATCGTTGAAGTGAGCGCATCCCTCGTCGATGCGGACAAGATGCAGCAGACCCTGCGCGAGGCGCTGCAGATTGCCAACAGCATCGATCTGCCTGACGGCTACGGCATTATCGAGGCAGGCAGCCTCGAGAGTCTGCAACAGAGTCACTCTCTGGGGATGATCCTGTTGGCGCTGGCGCTGTTTCTGGTGCTGGTGGTGATGGCCGTGCAGTATGAGTCGCTGCGCAATCCGCTGGTGATTCTGCTCGGGGTTCCCTTTAGCGTCATCGGTGTCTCGGTTGGCCTCGGTGTCACCGGCACACCCATCTCCATGCCGGTATGGATCGGCATGATCATGCTCGCCGGCATCGTTGTCAACAACGCCATCGTGCTGGTCGAAACCATTGAGATTCAGCGTCGCAACGGCATGCAGAGAATCAACGCCACAGTCGAAGCTGCCCGCATCAGGCTCAAACCCATCCTGATGACAACCCTGACGACGGTGTTCGGCATGCTGCCATTGGCAATAGCGCATGGAGAGGGCTCGGAGATGCTGCAGCCGCTCGCCGTGGTCATCATCTCCGGACTGCTGTTCTCCATCCTGGTGAGCCTGCTGCTGATCCCGATCTTCTATGTTGCACTTGCGAAACGATGACGATCCCCCTCGCCCCGAAGGAGAGGGGCTAGATCCGGAGGATGTCGGTTTTTAACCACAGATGCACACAGATAAACACAGATGAAGAGATATCATCATATCTGTGTTCATCTGTCATTGCGAGGAGCCTCAGCGACGCGGCAATCTGCCCGAGATTGCTTCGTTCCTCGCAATGACGAATTGTCGTGTTTTTCGCACCTTTCGTGGTTAAAAGGTTTTCACGGATAACGCACTGTAATACCCACGACAACTCCACGCTCATCGGGATAGATCATCTGTGACATCCATGGCTGATATCGTCCCATCAGGCGCATCATATCCGCCGCCTG
>JAIVTC010000015.1:0-4830 GCA_048629055.1 Candidatus Bathyarchaeota archaeon | reverse complement strand
GATGTAATCGCTGATGCCCGAAGATCGTGGCGCCACATAATCAGCCAGTGACTCATTGTATTTCCCGCGGGGCTGTTTCCCCTGTTTGCGCAGGAAGTGCAGGGTGGCGGCAACCACCTCACGCGAGTCATCGGTGTAGATTTCGATGTCGTCAGCGACTGCGTTGGCGGGGAAAATACCGACCACGGCGCTGGCGCGCAGCCACTTCTGTGCAATGATCTGCTGCAGCATCGCTTCGGCATCGGCGAACAGCTTGCGCGCCTCTACACCCTTGACGGCGTCATCGAGTATTTTGGGATAACGCCCCTTCATCTGCCAGGCGTGGAAAAAGAAGGTCCAGTCAATAAAGGGGATGATACGCTGCAGTGGAATGTCGCCGGCAACCAGCAGGTTGCCATGCTCCCCTGCGATTCTGAAGCCCTCTTCAGCAACATAGCCGGGTTTGAGCATCAGCGGCGTCACGGCCTGGAACTCTTCCCACGCAAGCGGTGTGGGGTTGGCGCGTGCTTCTAATAACGGAATGAGGTTTTTGGATTCGTTCTTAGCTGCGCGGCGCCGGCGTACATCGGCATACTCCCCCTTGAGTTCACTGAGAAACGGATCTCTCCGCTCATCCGACAGCAGCGTGCTCGCCACACCGACAGCGCGGGAGGCGTCGTGGACATAGACGGCGCCATGCTGATACTCGGGCTCGATCTTGACGGCGGTATGTGCCTTCGAGGTGGTGGCGCCGCCGATCATCAGCGGAATATTGAAGCCCTGGCGGGTCATCTCTTTGGCAACATGCACCATCTCGTCGAGGGATGGAGTGATCAGACCGGAGAGGCCGATGATGTCGACCCCCTCCTGCTTTGCTTTCTGCAGAATGGTCTCGGCGGGAACCATGACGCCGAGATCGATCACTTCATAGTTGTTGCACTGCAGCACCACGCCGACGATATTTTTGCCAATATCATGCACATCGCCTTTGACCGTGGCCATGAGGATTTTCCCCTGTGACTGTACCGCACTCTCTTCCTTTTCGGCTTCGAGGAAGGGCTGCAGCCAGGCGACGGATTTTTTCATGACGCGTGCAGATTTCACTACCTGCGGGAGGAACATCTTACCGTCGCCAAAGAGGTCGCCAACCACATTCATGCCGTCCATTAGGGGACCTTCGATGACAAGGATAGGGCGTCCCAGTTTTTCCAGCGCCTCCTCGGTATCCGCATCGATGTATTCGGTAATCCCCTTGACCAGGGAGTGCTCCAGACGTTTTTCCACAGGCCACTCGCGCCACTCCGGACTCTCCTCTACTGCAGCCGAACCGTCTCCCAGATAGTTGGGCGCTATTTCGACCAGTCTGTCACCGGCATCGGCGCGGCGGTTGAGCACCACATCCTCGACCGCGTCGCGCAGCTCCTGCGGCAGTTCATCATAGACCGCCAGCTGGGCGGCATTGACGATGCCCATATCCATGCCTGCCTGGATGGCGTGGTAGAGGAAAACTGCGTGAATCGCCTCGCGCACCGGGTTGTTGCCGCGAAACGAGAAGGAGACGTTGGAAACCCCGCCTGAGATCAGGGCATGGGGCAGGTTCTGCTTGATGGCGCGGGTGGCCTCGATGAAGTCCACGCCGTAGTTGTTATGCTCCTCGATGCCGGTGGCGACGGCAAAGATGTTGGGATCGAAGATAATGTCTTCAGCCGGGAAGCCAACCTCTTCGGTGAGGATTTTATAGGCACGGGCGCAGATCTCGATCTTGCGCTGCTGCGTATCGGCCTGTCCCTGCTCGTCGAAGGCCATGACGATAATGGCTGCGCCATAGCGTCTGCAAAGCCTTGCGTGTTCGATGAAAGCGGTTTCACCCTCCTTGATGGAGATCGAGTTGACAATCGACTTGCCCTGCACACACTGCAGTCCGGCTTCGATGATCTCCCATTTTGAAGAGTCGATCATAAAGGGGACTTTACAGATATCGGGCTCGCCGGCGCACAGATTCAGAAAACGCACCATCGCCGCCTTGCCGTCGAGCATGCCTTCATCCATGTTGATATCGACGACCTGGGCGCCGTTCTCCACCTGGGTGCGGCACACGTCCAGCGCCTGCTCATACTCTTCATTGAGTATCAGCCGCTTGAAAATAGCGGAGCCGGTGACATTGGCTCTTTCACCGACATTGACGAACAACGACTCTGCGCCGATGTTCAGCGGTTCCAGTCCTGACAGGCGGCATTCATGGGGTTGATCCGGCAGCTGGCGCGGTGCCTTGCCTGCGACTGCTGCAGCAATCGCGCGGATATGATCCGGGGTGGTGCCGCAGCAGCCACCGACGATATTCAGCAGACCGGAATCAGCCCATTCGCCGATATAGCCGGCCATGTGGGCGGCATCCAGGTCATACTCGCCAAACTCGTTCGGCAGTCCCGCATTGGGATGGGCAGAGACAAAAGTTTCGCAAACCCGGGACAACTCCTCGACGTACTGGCGCAGCATGTCGGGCCCGAGTGCGCAGTTGAGACCGATGGAGATCGCATCGGAGTGGCGCAGGCTGTTGTAGAAAGCCTCGGTGGTCTGGCCCGAGAGGGTGCGCCCGGAGGCGTCTGTGATGGTGCCGGAGATCATGATCGGCAGTTTGACATCATCCTCGTCAAACACCTTGTGGCAGGCGAAAACCGCCGCCTTGGCGTTGAGGGTGTCAAAAATCGTTTCGATGAGCAGCAGATCCGCACCGCCTTCGATCAGGCCGCGAACAGAGTCGACATAGTCATCGACCAGCTGCTGAAAAGTGACATTGCGGTAGCCCGGATCGTTGACATCCGGAGAGAGGGAACAGGTGCGGCTGGTGGGGCCGATGACGCCAGCCACAAAACGCGGTCTCTCGGCGGTCGCATAGGCGTCAGCTGCTTCACGCGCCAGGCGTGCGGCGGCGACATTGATCTCGTAAGCGAACTCCTCCATCTCATAGTCAGACATGGAGACGCGGGTGGCATTGAAGCTGTTGGACTCGACGATATCCGCACCCGCCTCGAGATAGGCTTCGTGAATGTCGCGGATGATATGCGGCTGTGTCAGCGTCAGCAGGTCATTGTTGCCCTTGACGTCTACATGCCAGTCGGCAAAGCGTTCACCACGATAATCAGACTCTTCGAGTTTGTGGCGCTGGATCATGGTGCCCATGGCGCCATCCAGGATCAGGATGCGTTGTTTCAGGTGGGTCTGCAGCAGCTGAGATGTGTCGGTCATCAGAGTCGATTGGTCGAGAGGCGTAAAAAGAGGCATTTTAGCAGTTTTCCATATAAGATATTGACTCTGCTTTCTACGGTGATTACGAAGATGTTTGGCCTGCTGCAAAAGAGACAACTGCTCGATGACAATTCAGTGCAATGGCTGTTTGAATCCTTCGACTGGGCATTGCGAAACTTCGACTCAGAGGTTTTCTACAACGAGACGATCCTGGTGATTCCCTCCAATGACTTTTTTCCGGGGCGCGAGAACAGCGTTCACGGCATGGCGAGTCTGATTTTCGAACAGGTCAAGGGCTATGCGGGGTTGAAGCACTGGCCAACGCTGCTGCTGGATCACAACAGCTGCATGATTGAAGCGCCCAGGGTGGAGATCACAGGCCCCTTGCGTGGCGCCAAGGGTATTGAGCAGGGAGTCGAGCAGGGATCAGAGGATGACGCCAACAGAGTGCTGGTCACCTACGATCCGGACCAGGTGTTGAATCCCGAGGCATTGATCGCCACCTATGCGCATCAGCTTGCATATCAGCTGGGGACGCAGGCGAAAGAGTTGCCGCCCGGTGGGGCGCAAAATCTGCCGCATGTCACAGAGGTGCTGGCAGTTTTCATGGGATTCGGTTTGATGTTTGCCAACAGCGCCTTTACCTTTCAGACCGGTGGTTGCGGAAGTTGCAAACGTCCCGGTACAAACCGCAGCAGCTATCTCTCCCAATACGACACCACCTATGCGCTGGCCATTTTCAGTGTGCTCAAACAGATCCCGAACAACAAGGTACTGCCGCATCTGAAAAAATCACTGCGCCCCTTCTACAAAAAAGCGCTCAAAGAGATTCGTTCAAGAGGGGAAGGGCTTCAGCAATTGAAGTCTCTGGAGGGCAGGAAAATTTAACCACAGATAAACACAGATAAACACAGATTTTGGGGTTTATCTCGTTCCCACCGTCCTCGGTAGGAATGCATACAAAATAATTATCGAGCCAAGTCTGGATTCACACGCAGGGACGTGGGAACGAGAAAAATATCTGTGTGCATCTGTGTTTATCTGTGGTTAAAATATTTTTACCGATCCTTGCTACGCAGAGGCTTGATCAGATACTCCAGGCCGTTGATTTTGATCTCCAGGCAGAGTGTCATCAACATTCCCAGTCGTCCATGTGGGAATCCCTTCTCCTGAAACCACAGCAGATAGGGTTCAGGAAGATCGATCAGCGCCCGGCCCCGGTATTTACCAAATGGCATCTCCATGTTTGCCACTGCCAGTAAATCCTCTGTTTTGAACACTACTCGCTGCGTGGTTGTTTACTGAAGATTCCTATCAACTGCTGCTTGCGTGTTAGTTCGGCTGTGTCATCCGCTGTAACAGTCAGTCGATAGTGCTCCGGATTGTCAGTGTCTGACGCCCGGGTACAATCCAGTGCGAGCTGCTTTGGACTCATGCCGCCCCAGAAGCAGTGGCGTACAGCGGCTTCGTCAGTGGCATTGTAGATGTCCGCACGTCCTTCATACTGAACATCAATTTTTACAAATCCCGGCTCATTTTCAGAGTTTGCTGTCCACACGCCGCTGCCGGGATGAGGTGAGCAGCCGGCAAGAAGCGCCAGCACGC
>JAIVTC010000014.1:0-7276 GCA_048629055.1 Candidatus Bathyarchaeota archaeon | reverse complement strand
AGCCCTGCATGGCTCAATGCAAGGTATCAGCAATTAAACCAAATATTTCAACAGTTTCGCTAATACTCACTCTCAGTCCTCAGTCCTCAGTCCTCAGCAATTAGATCCCCAACTCGTCCCAGATGCTGTCAATACGCTCTTTGACAGCGGCATCCATCTCAATGGGCACGCCCCACTCCCGGTCGGTCTCCCCTTTCCACTTGTTGGTGGCGTCAAAACCAACCTTGGAGCCGAGTCCCGAGACAGGCGAGGCAAAATCGAGGTAATCGATGGGAGTGTTTTCAACCAGCGTCATATCCCGCGCCGGATCCATGCGCGTGGTCATGGCCCAGATCACGTCATCCCACTCTCGAACATTGACATCATCGTCCGTGACGATGACGAACTTGGTGTACATGAACTGCCGCAGAAATGACCACACGCCAAACATCACCCGCTTGGCGTGTCCGGGATACTCTTTTTTCATACTCACCACGGCCATGCGGTAGGAGCACCCCTCCGGCGGCAGATAAAAATCGGTGATCTCCGGGAACTGTTTCTGCAATATCGGCACAAACACCTCGTTCAGCGCCACCCCAAGAATCGCCGGCTCATCCGGGGGACGTCCTGTATAGGTGCTGTGATAGATGGGAGCCGGCCGCATGGTAATACGATCGATGGTCAATACAGGGAAGCTCTCAACCTCATTGTAATAGCCCGTGTGATCTCCAAATGGCCCTTCCTGCGCCATATCATCAGGATGCAGATGTCCTTCGAGTATGATCTCGGCAGTAGCAGGCACCTGCAATTCATTACCAATACTTTGCGTGACCTCAGTACGGCTGCCGCGCAACAGCCCGGCAAAAGCATATTCAGAGAGTGAATCAGGAACGGGGGTTACCGCACCAAGAATAGTTGCCGGATCCGCCCCCAGCGCTACAGAAATGGGAAAAGGTTCGCCCGGATGCAGCTGTTGCCAGTCACGATAATCAAGCGCCCCGCCGCGATGCGCCAGCCAGCGCATGATAACGCGGTTGCGGCCAAGCACCTGCATGCGGTAAATCCCAAGATTCTGGCGGGATTTTCGAGGTCCGCGAGTCACTACCAGGCCCCACGTGATCAAAGGCGCTGCATCTCCCGGCCAACAGGTTTGCACCGGAATTTTTGACAAATCGACATCATCACCTTCAAGAACAATCTGCTGGCAGAGGGCGTTTTTGATCTTTTTCGGCGCCATATCCAGCACCTTTTTGAAAACCGGTAGCTTTTCCCATGCATCGCGCATGCCTTTTGGGGGTTCAGGCTGTTTCAATTGCGCCAGCAGCTTGCCAACCTCCCTCAACGCCTCGACAGACTCCTCACCCATACCCATGGCAACACGCCTGGTAGTACCAAAAAGATTCCCCAGCAGAGGCATGTCGGAGCCTTTGACATTCTCAAACAGCAGCGCCGGACCTCCTGCTTTGAGGGTGCGATCACAGATCTCCGTGATCTCAAGATAGGGGTCGACTTCAGCCTGGATGCGTTTCAATTCACCGATCTGCTCAAGCTGCCGGATAAAGTCTCTGAGATCTTTATATTGCATAATTTCAAATATTTTTTGTAATTAATTCTCATTTACAGTGTCTATAGAGATAAGAATGGAATTCTTATTCTGTTCCTTACTCATTAACACCCAGGAGAGAGCCATGAAAACCATACTTGCAGCAACCTTGATGCTTGTTGCCTCCGCAGCAACTGCCGATTGGGAAGATGTTTTCCAGAACCCTGATCTTACCGCAAATTATCAGGGTTATACGACAACTTCCACTGTTTCCGCTGATCCTGTTGCAGAAACATATGCTGGAAACAGTGATCTTTTTGCAGGCGAAGAGGTTGGAAATTTGATGAAATCAAACACCCCCACCTCACTTGATGCAATCGGTCGCAGAAATCCCGATCTGGATTGCGGATGCATCTAAGATACGAGGAACGAGACGTGAGTAGCGAGGAGTGAGGTATAACAACCGTCCTCACTACTCATTACTCGTTACTCACTACTTATGTCCAGCTACTTATTCCCTCTCAGTAGTCTCAAGCGCATCATTCCCAACAGCCTGCTTTGTTTAACCAAACATTTTTTTTACTGCCCGCTACAAACTGATGACTGCAAACTTTCTTCATAAAATAATTTGTAAGCTAATCCACTTTCCCCTGTCTTTATATACAAGGCAGCAATGATGAAAACATTGTAGATGCCTTTGTATAACAACCAGGAGATATCCTATGAAAACCATGATAACAGCAATATTGATGCTTGCAGCGACAAGCGTAAGTGCAGACTGGGAAGACGTATTCAGGAATCCCGATCTAACAGTCAATTACGAGGGTTACACTTCGACTTCGAGCTTCTCTGTTGACCCCATTACAAGAGCATGGCCGCAGAACGAGGATCTGTTTGCCGGAAACAAGTCTGGAGATGTCATCAAGTCAGATTCCACTCCGACTTCACTGGACGTGATTGGCCGCAGAAACCCGGATCTGGACTGCGGATGTATTTAACATATCACAACCATAGAGTTAACAAACTGGCAGCGTCTCACCCGGGCGCTTATGGATAACATGGTCATGGACGACCAGCACACCATTTATATTACCTGACAGACATCGAACACTCCCCTCTTTTATATATTCCGCCCCAGGGAAAACTCTGAGTATCCCGAATAACTCATAAGCATACATTGTGAAAGTTTACCCTGTTTCCGGGGGTCTCTTTACATAAGGGAGTTTATTTCAGTTTATTAACATAGTTGTGGCTGCCAGGGATGGCTTAACCGGTATTGCCTGCCAGGAGCAAACGAGCCTGCTGGCGGGCAAGGCCGGTTAGTTGAATGCTGCAATCCCCGAATGCCTCAGCAGTGAATCAACTTGCGGTTTTCTGCCGCGAAAAGCGACAAACAGATGCATTGCATCTTCAGAGCCGCCTTTCTCAAGGATATGCGTTTTAAAGGCGCTGCCTGTTTGCGGATTAAAGACTCCCTGCTCTTCAAACAGCGAGAAAGCATCCGCTGATAAAACCTCCGCCCATTTATAGCTGTAGTAGCCTGCGGCATAGCCACCGGCGAAAATATGTGAAAAACCGTTGGCAAAACGGTTCCACTGCGGCGGCCTGACGACTGACACCTGCTCACGCACCTCGTTGATCAATGTCTCGATGCGGCCGCCCGCTTCAGGGTCGATATGAGAATCATCACGAGGTTCATACTCCAGGTAGAGGCGAAAATCAAAAATCGAAAGCTCCAGTTGGCGCACCATCTGCATCGCAGACTGAAAATTCTTCGCCGCAATCATACGCTGGTAGAGGTCATCAGGTATCGGCTCTGATGTCTCGTAATGCGCAGAGATCACATCTAGCGCCTCGCGTTCCCAGCACCAGTTCTCCAGAAACTGGCTCGGCAGCTCCACCGCATCCCAGGCAACGCCGTTGATGCCGGAAACTCCGGGATAGTCGATTTTAGTCAGCATGTGGTGCAAACCATGGCCAAATTCATGGAACAGCGTCTCCACCTCTTCATGCGTAAACAGCGCCGGTTTGCCGCCCACAGGCGGTGAGAAGTTACAGGTGAGATAGGCGACAGGCGTGTGACTGGTCTCTTCACTTTGAAAACGCACCACACACTCGTCCATCCAGGCGCCGCCGCGTTTGTCCCGGCGCGCATAGAGATCGAGATAGAACTGGCCGCACAATACTCCACCGGCATCCCTGATCTCAAAGAAACGCACATCGGGATGCCAGCTGTCGACACCCTCTTTTTCCGCAATGTGGATATCAAACAGGCGGCTCACAACTTCAAACAACCCGGAGACCACCCGGTTTTCCGGGAAATAGGGCTTCAACTCCTCCTGGGTGATGCTATAGCGCTGCTGCCGCAGTTTTTCCGAATAGTAGGCGATATCCCAGGCCTGCAGATTTTCAATGCCAAACCCCGAACTGGCGAACTCCTGCAACTGTGAATACTCCTGTTGCGCCTGCGGGCGGGAACGACGCGCAAGATCCTGCAGAAATTCCATCACCTCATGCGTAGAACCCGCCATCTTTTTTGCCAGCGAACGTTCGGCAAAGTTGGCATAATCCAGCAGCTGCGCCTGCTCATGGCGCAATGCCAGCAACTCCTCCATGACGGCAGAGTTATTCCACTTCGCATCGGACACACCCTGATCGGACGCCCGGGTCACATAAGCCCGATAGACTTCATAACGCAAATCCCTGTCATCCGCATAGCTCATCAGCGGATAATAGGAGGGGAAATCAAGTGTCAGCAGCCAGCCGTCAAGATCGCGTTGTTCAGCCTGCTGCTTCGCCAGATCCAGTGCAGACTCCGGAAGCCCTGCAAGCTGTTCCTGATCAGTGATCAGTTTCGTCCAGGCATTCGTCGCATCGAGCAGATTCTGCTCGAATTTGCTGGTGAGGATGGAGAGCTTCTCACTGATCTCCTTAAAACGCTCTTTTTTCTGCGGCGGCAGATCGACACCGGAGAGATGAAAATCACGCACGAGATTTTGCAGCATCTTGCGTTGCGCACCATCCAGACCCGTATTGCTCTCCAGCACCTGCTGATAAGCCTCGAACAAGCGCTGATTCTGCCCCATGTCGGTCGCATAGGCAGCAAGCTTGGGAAGGCATGCATTATAGGCTTCACGCAGTTCATCGGAGTTGACCACTGAATTCATGTGGCTGACCGGCGACCAGGTGCGATTCAAGCGATCATCCAGCACTTCGATGGGTTCAACAAAATTTTTCCAGTCCGGCTGTTCGATGGTCTTCAGCAGCTGTTCAACACCGTCACGGTTCAACCGCAGCAAATGATCGATCGCCGGCTCGACATGCTCCGGCTTGATGCTGCTGAATGGAGGGAGCGTAAAATTCCCCAGTAGCGGATTACTATTCATGTTTGTCAATTTGATTCCTGCTATGTATTGTAATTTCTGAAGAACTAACTAGAATCCTTGACCGGCCAATATCCTTACAAATGAGTCGAATTTTAATAATGACTCTCGCCAAGACGCCAAGACCGCAAAGGTTTTTCTTGGCGAACTTTGCGCCTTTGCGAGAGAAAATAATCCCTTTTATGCCTCATCAATCTGAGACTTGGTTTCGATAGTAACTCTACCACTATACCGCACCGCTAAAACCCTGCTGTCGCCATGCTTCGTACAACATCAGGGTCACACTGTTGGCGAGATTCAGGCTGCGGCTGTGGGGCTGCATTGGAATGCGCACGCACTGCTGCGCCGGCATCGAATCCAGAATATCGGCAGGCAGTCCGCGGCTTTCAGGGCCAAACAGAAAATAGTCTCCCACCTGATAAGTGATATCACAATAACGCGCCGTGCCTCTGGTCGAGATCGCAAACAGGCGCTGCGGGCTGGTTCGCTGAAGAAAATCGGCGTAGGATGCATACTCATTCACTTCGGCATATTCATGGTAATCGAGGCCGGCGCGGCGCATGCGGCTGTCACTCATCTCAAATCCCAACGGGTGAATCAGGTGCAGAGAGCTGCCTGTATTCGCACAAAGGCGTATGATATTGCCGGTATTCGGCGGTATTTCCGGTTCAAACAAGACAACGTGAAACAATCCTATGACCCCTGATCAAGATTCTGCTCTGCATGTCGATTTTTGCGGCATGCATTTTCAGACGCCGCTGGTATTGCTCTCCGGCTGCGTCGGCTTTGGTGAAGAGTATACCCGTGTCGAAGGTTTCTCCAATCGCGATGTGGGCGCTGTGTGTCTGAAAGGCACAACCGGCGAGCTGCGTCCGGGGAATATGCCGCACCGCGTCTATGAGACCCCGGGCGGCATGCTCAATGCAATCGGGCTGCAAAACCCCGGGGTAGACACCGTCGTCAATGAGATTCTTCCATCACTCGATTTTTCCGAGAGCCGTTTTATCGCCAATGTCTCCGGATCGACCATCGAGGAGTACATAGAGGTGACGCGTAAATTCGATGACTCGCCGATCGATGCCATCGAGATCAACATCTCCTGCCCCAATGTCAAGGAGGGAGGGGTTGCTTTCGGCAATGACCCGCAGATGTCGGCACGGGTTGTCGAAGCCTGCCGCAAGGTGACTGACAAGCCCCTGATCACCAAGCTCTCGCCAAACCAGACGGATATCCAGCAAAACGCCCGGCTGTGCATCGAAGCAGGCAGCGACGCCTTTGCCGTGATCAACACACTCATGGGAATGGCCATCGATATCGAGAGCCGTTCACCGGTCATCGGCAACAACCAGGGGGGGCTGTCAGGACCAGCGATCAAACCGGTCGCCCTGTTGAAAGTGCATCAGGTCTATCAGGTTTGTCGTGACCACGGCATTCCGATCATTGGCCAGGGCGGTATAACGACAGCCTCGGATGCGCTTGAATTCCTCATTGCAGGCGCAACAGCTGTCGGCATTGGCACAGCGCTCTTCTATGATCCGCTGATCTGCCCCAAAATCAACAGGGGCATTGCCGATTATCTACAGGCTGCGGAAATCCCAAGCGTAGCGGAACTGACAGGGACACTGCGCCTGAACCAGCCTCCACCGCGTGGATGCGGGTGCTAACTCGTAATTTGTGGAGAGTCTCTAACCCAATAGGGATGATTTAATCTCCAGCATGTATCTCTTCTGAGAGAGATGTTTTTACTGGAAATCACTGCCCGCACAATGGTATATTAGCGGGTACTGAATTTAGTGTCCGCCACCTGAGAAGTTGCAGGCTGGCTGACAATCTTTTGGGTAGCAGATGCTGCCAATGATTTTGGAGTGTTGACATGAGCGACAAACAAGCGCTGCTTGACGAGAAGAGCAAACTGATTGCAGATATGCAGAAGATGCAGGAACAATTCATCGATTATGAACATGAAAATGGAATGAGTGGCAAGGATTACTACTATGCACAGGAAGGCCTGCTGAAAGACTATCGTGAGAAGTTTAACGACATGGCAGTGAGACTGGTTGACGTTTCTCACGAGCTTGTTGGTTCTTCACGCTGGATGTAATTTCCGCTGAAAAACAATAAAAGCCCGCCTGACGGCGGGTTTTTTATTCTGCCAAGAAAACCCTCACCCCAACCCTCGGCAAATTGCTCCTGCGTTGCTCTACCACCTACATCCTTGCAGGCGTCTCCCGAGTGGAAAGGGAGTTAGTCGTTGTCCAAAAATAACTTCCCGATCCTGCTTGCCCTGTTGTCCCTCTTCTGCGTTCCAGCAAGAGTTACATAACGCTGCTATGCGCCCCTTGCTGCGCCTTGAAGATGAACAACATTGCTG
>JAIVTC010000013.1:0-9522 GCA_048629055.1 Candidatus Bathyarchaeota archaeon | reverse complement strand
AGGTCTACCAGGGTCAGATCAATGACACCCACGGCACCAAGTTCGACATGCCTGTGCTCTACTACTCGCAGTTGATGTCGGTCGCCTTTGGACGCTCTGCGAAAGACGCGGCATTGAACGGCCAGGTCATCAAGTCCAAGCAGTTGGAAGAGATCGCCAATAAATAAGGCGGCATCAACCGGCACAGCAATTGAAGCCCCGTTGATACGGGGCTTTTTTACGCCATCATCAGAAAGAAGTTGAACCACAGATAAACACAGATGCACACAGATACTATTGAGGCGTTTGCAAAATTCGTAAATAGTGAGTTTTGTCATCTCGAACGCATGTGAGAGATCTTATGAACCAATAAGTGAAGATTTCTCCTTTCAGTCGAAATGACAGCTATTGAGAGTTTTTCAAGATGCCCTGGTAATCTGTGTTTATCTGTGTGCATCTGTGGTAAACAAACGCTCTATGGCTTGCGCTCTATGGCTTGAACCTGGAGAGTTTGATCTCTTTGACTATTCTGTAGTGTTTAACGTTGCCTGTTAACAACGACAAACCACAAGAAACGGCGGTAGCGCCTATCAAGGCATCCGCGAGTTGCACCGAGTGGCTTAAAAAATGCTGCTCGACGTAAAACATCGCTTTACTGGATATCTCCTCTGAAATATAGATGATTTCTGTGCCCCATGATCTTAGCGATTTGCGCAATAAGATCAGTTCGTTTTTATTCCTCATACCCTGGACTAACTCCATATAGGTAATGACTGAAATCGCAAATCCATGGTGCTTGTGCAGGGCTTTGGATGCATTTTGGTTACCGCGCATGTACCAGATGATGACGTCGGTATCGATCAGCGTATTAATCAATTTTTGAATCTGCCTTCCCTGATGTTTCTGACATAGTCTTCTACATTTTTCACCTGGTCATTATTCTTCCAGATACCAAATAGCTCACTTGATGTAATCTCCTGGTCATTCTCCTCTTCGATGGGAACTAATTTGGCGCAAGCCTTACCACGATAAGTGATGATAACCTCTTCACCCCTCTTTACCGTATTGAGTAGTTCCGTAGAGTGAAATCTAAGATCTTTTGCTGTTGCACGCATTGCGAACCTCACACATCATTAAGTTGATACTTTAGAATGTAAACTTTCAAGGAAGGTAAGTCAAGAACTGCAGGGTGTCAATAAGCACAGCGCCTGTCAACAATTCATAGGATGTGCTGAGGAACGAGGCGCATCAAAATCCGCACCGAATCGATGCGCCTCGCAATCTCGGCACATCCTATAGGGTGTTATCCTCCACGGAGTTTTGCAAGAGGCGTATTATTACATCTTTTAATCTGTGTTTATCTGTGTGCATCTGTGGTAAAAAAACCTCAGATTGCAAACCACTACAAATCGTAGATCTGCAGTATTCCGCTAAGCTGCTGCTGTTCATCCACAACCACCAGGGAGTTGATCTTTCGCTCCAGCATGATCTTCTCTGCTGTCGCGAAGCGCTCATTCTGGTCGATGGTGACCGGGGTGGTGGTCATGATGTCATCACTATTGTTGCTGAAAAAGGTTTCACCCTGCGCAATGGCGCGCCGCAGGTCGCCATCGGTGATGATGCCCAGGACCTGGTTGTCAGCAACGACGATCGCTGTGCCGAGACGTCCTTTATTCATGATGCCGATGGTATCCAGCAGTGATGTTCCAGGAGCAACAACCGGCAGCGGCGACTTGTGCATGACATCCTTCACCTGTGTCAGCAGCCGCCGGCCAAGCGAGCCGCCGGGATGGAAGCGGGCGAAGTCACCCGGCTTGAACTGGCGCTCCTCCATCAGGGCAACGGCAAGCGCATCACCGATCGCCAGCGTTGTCAGGGTTGAGTTGGTGGGGGCCAGATTATTCGGACAGGCTTCGCGGTCGACGCTCATCGTCAGTACGATATCCGAGTTGTGCGCCAGAGTTGAATCGAGCACACCGACGATACAGATGATGGTAACGCCAAAACTCTTGAGGCTGGGAATCAGCTTGTTGACCTCGTCAGTCTCACCGGAGTAACTGATGAGCACAATCACATCCCGGGAGGTAATCATTCCCAGATCGCCATGAAAGGCTTCTGCCGGATGGAGGAAAAAAGCAGGCGTTCCGGTCGATGCCAGGGTTGCGGCAATCTTGGCGCCGATATGGCCGGATTTCCCCATGCCGCAGATGATGGTATGGCCTTTTCCCGAGAGTATGGCATTCACGGCTTGAGCGAAACTGCCATTGATCTGTGATTCCAGATCCGCCACGGCTTGCGCCTGCTTGTGGATAGTCGCTTTGCCCAGGTCGATGAGTTGTTGTTCAGTCAGGCGCATGTTGATTCTCTGTTGATGGTGCGTAATATAGTGGCTGTTTGTGGTGCAATGCGCTTCGCTTATTGGCACCCTACGCTACTGCTCTGTCAGGAAAGTAACCACAGATGAACACGGATGCACACAGATATTAACATCTCACCAATCTGTGTTTATCTGTGTGCATCTGTGGTTAATTATTATGATGCAAGCAGTTCTTCTAACTCTGCTTCATTCAAAACCGTTACGCCCAGCGACTTGGCTTTTTTGAGTTTTGATCCTGCCGCCTCGCCTGCAACCACGTAATCGGTTTTTTTGGAGACGCTGCCGGTGACTTTGGCGCCAAGCTGCTGCAGCTGTTGTTTGAATTCAGAACGCGGACGGCTCAATGCTCCTGTCAGCACGAAGGTCTTGCCCTGCAGCGGCATCTCTCCCAGCTGGCGCTGCTCTTCAGGCCACTCGATTCCGGCTGCAAGCAGTTTCTCCAGCACCTCGAGATTATGCGGCTGCTGAAAAAACGAGACGATATGCGCAGCCACGATTGGCCCCACATCCGGCGTCTGCTGCAGGCGCTCCTCATCGGCCGCCATGATCGCATCGAGGGTCAAAAATTCCTGCGCCAGGCTTTTCGCCGTGGCCTCCCCTACTTCCCGGATCCCCAGTGCGAACAGAAACCGGGAGAGCGATGACCTTTTGCTTTTCTGCAGCGCCTGCATCAGGTTGTCGGCGGATTTACTGCCCATGCGCTCCAGCCCGGCGACATCTTCGGCATGCAGCTGATAGAGGCCGGCGATATCCTCGATGAGTCCGGCGTCAACCAGCTGATCGACAAGTTTGTCGCCCAACCCGTCGATATCCATCGCCTTGCGCGAAGCAAAATGTTTGATGCCCTGTTTGCGCTGTGCGCTGCAGTAGAGGCCTCCGCTGCAGCGGGCAACCACCTCGCCCTCTGCACGCAGTATATCCGAGCCGCACACAGGACACTTCTGCGGCATCACTATGTCACTGGTATCGTCAGGTCTGCGCTCACTGACAACAGAGACCACCTCGGGAATGACGTCTCCGGCGCGGCGGATAACCACTGTATCACCGACGCGGATATCCTTGCGCTGCACTTCGTCCATGTTGTGCAGCGTGGCGTTGCTGACGACTACGCCCGCCACCGTGACCGGCTTGAGGCGCGCCACCGGAGTGATGGCGCCGGTACGGCCAACCTGGAACTCGACCGCCTCGACAACAGTCAACTCCTCCTGCGCCGGAAACTTGTGCGCAATGGCCCAGCGCGGAGCGCGGCTGACATAACCGAGCGCCCGTTGTTTTTCGAGGCTGTTGACCTTGTAGACGATACCGTCGATATCATATTCCAGCGCATCGCGACGCCGCATCAAGTCATGATAGTAGTCCAGGCAGCCTCTGGCTCCTGAGACCACCTGCAATTCCGGAGAGACAGGAATCCCCCACCCCCTGAGACGCATCATCACCCCGCTCTGGGTGACATCGGGATCTGCATCGACTTCACCGACGCCGTAAGCATAGAAGGCCAGGGGGCGTTTCGCCGTGATGCGCGAGTCGAGCTGACGCAGACTGCCAGCTGCTGCATTGCGCGGATTGGCAAAGGGTTTTTCACCCCGTGCGAGCGCTTTTTTATTATAGGCATTGAAGCCCGCCAGCGGCATAAAAACCTCGCCGCGAGCCTCCAATACCCGGGGATAGTCATCGCCGATCAATTTCAGAGGGATGGATTCAATGGTGCGCACATTTTGGGTGACATCTTCACCCCGGCTGCCATCCCCGCGTGTTGCAGCCTGCACAAGCACACCATTTTCAAAACGCAGATTGATGGCAAGGCCGTCGAGTTTCGGCTCCACCTCGTATTCGAGCGGATCATCACTATCCAGACGAGCCCTGATGCGCTGCTCAAAATCCATCAGTCCAGTTTCACTGAAAACATTGCCCAGCGACAACATCGGCGCCTTGTGCTGCACCTCCTCAAAACCACTCAGCGGCGCTGCGCCGACACGCTGCGTCGGAGAGTCGGCAGTAATCAGGTCTGGATGCTGCTGTTCGAGTGATTTGAGTTGATGAAACAGACGATCATATTCACTATCGGGAATCTGTGGATCATCGAGCACATAATAGTGATAGTTGTGCCTGCGAAGCTGTTCACGCAGATGCTCAATCTGCTGTTGCGGGTTCACTGTGCATCTCCTTGACGCTATGGCGCAGTGCAGGCATGGTGGATGCAACAGTGCGCATCTTCTGCAGAACCTCATCCGTCAAGGGTCTGTGATCCTCTCCCAGCAGCGTGCCGTCCAGATTTTCAGCAAGCAACTGCGCCGTTTCATACATCATCTCAAAGACCTCTTCCCCGTCGAGCTTTCCCGGAAGCCTGGCAAAGAGCGACAATCCGGAGCTTTTGAAGCGGCTCATATCCTGCGGGAAGGTGCCCGGATTGATCATGCTGGCGACAGCAAACAACACCTTGTGATCATGAGTATAACGATAGTAGATATCCATCGGACCCGATGACAGGTTGGCAGCATACATCGCACTGATGATGGCATCGCCCGTAAAAAATTTGCGCCTGGAGGCAACACTCAAGCTTAGAACCGTCTCAACCTGGTGGGGGCGCTCGATCTCTATCTCCTCCATCTCCCCGGTGAGGCTCTGTGTGGCATCACCCTGCTGTTGATCAACCTGGGCGGAGTCAGTGGTCTCTGCATGCAGGGCAGCCACCTCTTCAGGATTATCTCCTTCTTCATCTGAATGGTGACGATCATCCCTGACGGCATGACCTTCAATCTTCTTCTGCAGTCTTTTGCGGCGATTATGCTGCGCGTGCGCGCTCTTGTGGCGCTCCCACAGGTAAATCGCTGCAATAAACAGAATACCCAGAGCCAGAATCAGAAAACGTAATTCAGCAGACTCCATCAATCACTCCCCACGGGCTGTCACTCTCAACGTAGATGTCCAAAAATCCCCCTCTATCCGTCATGCCGACGAATACCGATGTATCCCCAGGGAGAAGGGACTCTACAAGCTTGTTCACATCGCGGCCATCTGGGCCGCCTCCTCAACATCCACTGACACCAGGCGCGATACGCCGGGCTCGTGCATGGTGACACCCTGCAGCTGGTTCGCCAGCTCCATGGTGACTTTATTGTGTGTAATAAAGATGAATTGTACAGTTTCTGACATCTCTTTGACCAGAGAGCAAAAACGTCCCACATTGGCGTCGTCCAGTGGCGCATCCACTTCATCGAGCATGCAGAAAGGCGCCGGGTTGAGGCGGAATATCGCAAATACCAGCGCTACCGCGGTGAGCGCCTTTTCACCGCCGGAGAGCAGCTGGATGCTGCTGTTGCGCTTGCCGGGCGGCCTTGCCATGACCCCCACCCCGGCATCCAGAAGATCGTCGCCGGTGAGTTCCAGATAGGCCTTGCCGCCACCAAAGAGCTTGGGGAAGAGTTCGATAAAGCCGGAATTGACCATCTCGAAAGTATCTTTGAAACGGCCTCGGGTTTCCCGGTCAATTTTATGGATCGCCTCTTCCAGCGTCGCCAGCGCCTTGAGGATATCATCATGCTGCTCAGTTAGATGTTCGAGACGCTCTGACTGCTCTTTGAACTCATCGATTGCCGCCAGGTTGATGGACCCCAGGCGTTGAATTCTTGACGTGGTTCTCTCCAGCTGCTGCTGCCACTCGCCCACATTGGCATGCCCGGGGATGCTGCGCAACAGCTCCTCCCGGTCATAAGAGGCCTCATTCAGCTGCTCCTCCAGTGTTTTGACGCGTACTGCAATCTCCTGATGCTGCATGCGCTCCTGCTCCAGTGCAGAGCGATGCTGCTGCACCTGCTGTTCCGCTTCGTGCCGCTGCTTCTCCTTGCTGCGCAAACCGGCGTCAATCTGTTGCAGCGCATTGCGCGCCGCCGCCAGTTCTTTTTCCGCAGTGACACGACTCTGCAGTTGTGATGCAAGCTCCTGCTGCTGCTCCTGCAGCGGCAATTCATTGTCACTCAGCGCCGCGTTCAACTCGTCACGCCGGGCTGTAACCTGCTGCAGCTGCTCATTGATGCGTTGCTGCCCCTGCAGCAGCCCCTGTTGCTGTGAACGCATCGACTCCGATTTCAATGCAAGCTGGTGATAGCCCTGACGTTTGGCGGCATTCTGTTCACGCACATCATTGACCTGCTTGCGCAGTTGATCCCGCTGCTGCTCCAGCACGCCGCGTTTCGACGCCATGGTTTCACTGATCTCCAGCGCCTGGTAGAGCTTGCGCCGGGCAATTTGCACCGTCTCTTCTGCTTCACTGATCTGCTGGTGAAGATCACTGCGCTCTGCACCGAGGGTCTCCACACGATTTCTGATATGCTCCGCACGCATGCGCTTGCCGCTCAGTTTTGAACGTACTTCCGAGAGTTCCTGATTGAGCTGATTCAGGGAGAGCTGACGCTGTTCCCGCTGCTGCTCCATCTCGCGCAGACTTTCGAGCGCAACCTCATGCTGCTGCTGGAGACTCTCCACCTCTGTTTGCAGCAAACGGCTCGATGCCTTGAGTTCACGCACCTCCTGTTCCCGCTCCAGCACACCCTGCTTGGCGCCCTGCTCCCGGCCGAAGCGCATCCAGTTCGCGCCAACCCATACGCCTTCTGCGGTGATCAGAGACTCGCCGGATTGCAATGCATGGCGTTTATTGAGGGCCTCGCTTATCGACTCCGCGATCGAAATCCCGCCAAGCAGCGCCGAGAGATCAAGCTGGGAACTCACCTTGCCGAGCAAGGCATCCTCGCGCACACTACTCTGTGCTGCGCCGCCACCGCCAAGCAACTCCACGACACCATCACCCAGCGCATCGACAGAGGTGCTGAAATCTTCTATTTGATCAACACAGACCGCCTGCAGATGATGACCCAGCACTGTTTCCAGCGCACGCCTCCAATGCGCATCGACATTGATTTGCTGTGCAAGCCGCTGCGCCTTGTCCACACCCTGCTGTGCCAGCCAGGCAGCACTCTCCCCGCCCTCCTTCATCGCAGCCTGCTGCAGCGCCTGCAGAGAGGCAAGACGCCCCGTTGCGCTCTGTAAATCCCGCCGGCTGTTGTCCAGATGCTCTGCCTCTTGCTTCAAACGTTCACGGGAAGCGGCAATTTGCGATTGCGTTGCATCGATTGTCTTCTCAGCCTCCACCACAGATGCAGCCAAACTGCTCTGCTGCTGCTCATGCCCGGTGATCTCTTCGTCGAGACTGCTCACATGCAGGTTTGAGTTCTCTTCCTGATTGCGCTCGATGCGGCGCTGCAACTGCTTTTGCTGCTGTTCCAGATGATTGATGCGGGTGCGTTCAACCTGGGCTGTCTGTGCCGGCTCATTCGCCTGTTGATGAAAAGCGTCCCATTCACTCTGCCACTGCTGCAGTTCATCCTCAGCTTGTGACAGCTGTTTATCGGCCTGCTGCTCTGCCTCGAGGGCCTGCTCAAGAAGCGGCTGCTGCTGTTGCAGTTCAGCTGTCAGCTCTTCCAGGCGTTGTTCATCCTGCTTCTGCTCCTGTAGCAGGTGCTGCAGTGAAGCCTGCGTCTGGCTGAGATCCCGCTGCTGTTTTTCACGGCTCTCTTTAGCATACTGAATCGCCTGTTCGAGCGTGGCGATCTCTGCGCCCAGGGCATAAAAAGCCGCCTGGCGGCTGTTAAAGAGATCATTTGCTTCAGTATGGGTGTCACGGTCAGCTTCGATCTCCGCCTCGATGCGGCGCTGCACCGAAATGGCTGCCTGCAGGCGGTTCTCCTGCTCAGCCAGGCCGCGCTCACCCTGCTGCAACTCCCCCTCCAGAACCTGCCAGCGCAGCACCAGCAACTCGCCCTTGAGTTCACGCTCATGCGCTTTTAACTGCTTATACTTCTCGGCTGTCGCAGACTGGCGTTTGAGCCGCTTCAACTGGGATGAGATCTCCTCGAGAAGATCCTCGAGGCGTTCAAGGTTTTCACGGGTATGGCGGATGCGGTTTTCTGTCTCGCGGCGGCGCTCCTTGTATTTGGAGATCCCGGCCGCCTCTTCAAGATAGACGCGAAGATCTTCAGGGCGCGATTCAATGATGCGCGAAATCATTCCCTGCTCGATGATGGAGTAACTGCGTGGCCCGAGGCCTGTGCCCAGAAAGAGATCGGTGATATCACGACGCCGGCAGCGGGTGTTATTCAGGAAATAGACCGATTGTCCATCCCTGCTGATGCGGCGCTTGACCGAAATCTCCGTATAAGCGGCATACTGCCCGCCTGCACCGGCGTCACTGTTGTCAAAGATCAGTTCAATCGTGGCTGTGCCAATCGGTTTGCGACTGCTGGAACCATTGAAGATGACATCCGCCATCGATTCGCCGCGCAGCATCTTGGCAGAACTCTCGCCCATCACCCAGCGCACGGCATCGATTATATTGGACTTGCCGCAACCATTGGGCCCCACCACAGCCACCAGGTTTGTCGGGAAATCAGCCACGGTTGGATCGACAAAGGACTTGAATCCTGCGAGTTTTATTTTATCGAGTCGCATAGGGCGCTAGGATACTGAAATCAGGTGATTACGTCTATTGAAGAAATCCAATCTTGAGGATGTTTCATCCACAATTTATTATAAAAAGAGTGTCGTGAATGTATATCAAATCATTAACCACAGATGCACGCAGATACACACAGATAATTTCATTTTTCTAATCCGTGTTTATCTGCGTGCATCTGTGGTTAAAAAATAGAGAGGTATGAAGAAAACTCGTATAATCCGGGGATCAACATATTCCACCAGCAGCTATCCATGTCGACTTCTCCGAGCAAATCCCTGGAAACCTTTGAAAACCCGCAAACGGATCGGGACTACACGATCCGTATCCGTATGCCTGAATTTACCTGCCTCTGCCCGAAAACCGGACAGCCGGACTTCGCCACGCTCTATCTCGATTATGTTCCCGACAAACTCTGTGTTGAACTGAAGTCGCTGAAGCTCTATATCTGGTCATTCCGTGATGAGGGAGCCTTTCACGAAGCGGTTACCAACCAGATGCTGGATGACCTGGCGGCAGTCACTCATCCCCGCTTTATGCGCCTGACAGCCGAATTCATGGTGCGCGGCGGCATCTACACCAGCGTGGTTGCCGAACACAAGGCAACGGGCTGGAAACCATCTCAGAAAATCGAGCTGCCGTGAGGAGAGAGGCGCAAATT
>JAIVTC010000012.1:0-3958 GCA_048629055.1 Candidatus Bathyarchaeota archaeon | reverse complement strand
ATCCCTTAAACAAAGGTTTGAATGGTATGAGGAATAGTCATCGTGTCCTGGAGTGAGTTGGCAAACAGTAATGAGCGGGGGATCAGCGAGCGTCTCAGAGAGGGGGCTTTCTGGCTGATCGTCGCTGTTGCAGCCTACTTTTTTCTCACATTTATCACCTATTCGCAGGTCGATCCGGGCTGGTCGTATGTGGGTGAACGCGGGGATATCCATAATCTGGGAGGGGCGGCGGGCGCCTGGTTCGCCAGTGTTTTCTACTCACTGTTCGGTATTTTTGTGTTTTTGTTTCCGGTGATGCTTGTATGGAGCGGCTGGCTGATCCTCAGGGAGCGCACTGTCGATGACCACATGAATACGCCACTGCTGATGCTGCGCTGGAGCGGCTTTGCATTGACGATCATCGGTGGTTGCGGGCTGGGCGCGTTGCATCTGAGTGATTTTGGTCTGAAGCTGGCGGAGGGGGCGGGAGGCATTCTCGGCAAGGTGCTGGAATCGATGCTGGTGGAGGCACTCGGTCCAACGGGCGCAACGCTGCTGCTGATCGCGATTTTCGTTGCCGGAGTGACGTTGTTTACCGGCGTCTCCTGGTTCATGGTCATGGAGGCGGTAGGCGGGTTCGTCCTGGACGGTTATGAGCGCATTGTTTCCTGGTTCAAAAAACGCCAGGAGCAGAAGGAGGAGAAGGTCGAGGCGCAGCGACTCAAAGAGGAGCGCATCGTCTCGTTGAAAATAGAGCGCAAAAAGGCGGAGACGAGAAAACCGCCAAAAATCGAGCCGGTCATCCAGAAAATCAAAAGCAGCGTCAGGGTCGAGAAAGAGAAACAGACGACCCTGTTCGAAGCGGATCCCAACACCGTATTGCCGCCGTTGTCTTTGCTGGATGAACCCGGAGAGAGGGTGCAGCAGTATTCAGACAAGGCCCTGGAGATGATGTCGCGGCAGCTTGAACTGAAGTTGTCGGATTTCAAGGTGGATGTCTCGGTGGTGGCCGTCCATCCCGGGCCAATCGTCACACTCTATGAGCTGGAGCTGGCTGCAGGCACCAAGGCAAGCAAGGTGACTGCACTGTCGAAGGATCTGGCGCGTTCTCTGTCGGTCATCAGTGTGCGTGTGGTTGAGAATATTCCCGGCAAATCCGTGATCGGTATTGAAATTCCCAATGAACACCGTGAGATTGTCTATCTCAGCGAGATACTTCGCTCCGAAGTCTATGACAAGTCCCGCTCGGTGATGACACTGGGGATGGGCAAGGATATTGCCGGAAATCCAACCGTCGCCAATCTCTCTAAAATGCCGCATGCATTGATTGCAGGCACCACGGGCTCCGGTAAATCGGTCGCTGTCAATGCCATGATTCTGAGTCTGCTGTTCAAGGCGAAGGCGGATGAAGTGCGTATGATCATGATCGATCCCAAAATGCTGGAGTTGTCGGTGTATGAAGGCATACCGCACCTGTTATGCCCGGTGGTCACGGATATGTCGGAAGCGGCGAACGCGCTGCGCTGGTGCGTGGCCGAGATGGAGCGGCGTTACAGATTGATGTCTGCGATGGGAGTGCGTGGCATCGCCGGCTATAACAAGAAGGTCATGGATGCAGAGAAGGCAGGGGAGCCGTTGAAAGATCCGCTGTTTGCCTTTGACCCCAATGCGTTTCTGGATGAGGATGCCGAGCCGCCGGAGATTCCGACGCTGAAGAAAATGCCGTTTATCGTGGTTGTGGTCGATGAGTTCGCCGACATGATTATGGTGGTTGGCAAGAAGGTTGAGGAGCTGATCGCCCGCTTGGCGCAAAAAGCGCGTGCTGCCGGGATCCACCTGCTGCTGGCGACCCAGCGGCCTTCGGTGGATGTCATCACCGGTTTGATCAAGGCCAATGTGCCTACCCGTATTGCTTTCCAGGTCTCGTCACGCATCGATTCACGCACCATTCTTGACCAGCAGGGCGCCGAGCAGTTGCTGGGGCATGGCGATATGCTCTATCTGCCGCCGGGAACCAGCGTCCCCCAGCGGCTGCATGGGGCCTTTGTGGATGACCACGAGGTGCATAATGTGGTTGAATTCCTGAAGCAGAACGGCAAGGAGAATTATGTCAATGAGATTCTCCAGGAGCCTTCCGAGGCCATTCCGGGGCTGTCGCCAGAGGCCTCGGGCGTCGATGTGGAAGATAGTGATCCTCTGTTTGACGAAGCCGTGCAGATCGTTACCGACACACGCCGCGCCTCCATCTCGGGCGTGCAGCGCCGCCTCAAAATCGGTTATAACCGGGCGGCTCGCATGATCGAGGAGATGGAGCGTATCGGTATTGTCACTCCGCCTGAAACCAATGGTTCCAGAACTGTGCTGGCTCCACCGCCTGTCGAGGGTTGATTGCATGCCTATTTCACAAGCGAGACCAACTCTCAGACTGACGAGGCATGAAAGAGATTATTTTTCTCTCGCCAAGCTTCCGCATCCTGCTCACGCCCCTCACCTACGATCCCTGCAGGCGAAGGAGCAAAGACCGCAAAGGTTTTTCTTGGCGAGCTTAGCGTCTTTGCGAGAAACATTGTTGAAATTTGACTCATTTGATATGAAGTTGATCGTTCAAGGATTACTAATTGTATTGATATCAATGCTCTCTCTGTTTTCCACGCCGCTGCATGCGACCTCGCTGGACAGATTTCTCTCCGGGCTGAAGACTATGCAGGCGGATTTTGTGCAGAGTGTCGAGTCGCAGGGCGGCAGTCAATATACAACCCAAAAGGGTGTTTTCTATCTCAAGCGCCCGGGTAAATTTCGCTGGGATTATGCCGGCAAGGATGCGCAGTTGATTGTTGCCGACGGCAGGACGGTGTGGCTGCTGGATCGCGACCTCGAACAGGTTTCGCATCAGCCGCAAAAAATGGCGCTGCGCGGCACACCCGCCCAGCTGTTGTCACAGGGGGAGAGGGTCGACAAACATTTCACGATTCTGCGTGAATATAAAAGCGACGGTCTGGAATGGATGGCACTTGCACCCATTGATGAAAATAGCCAGGTTGAGGAGGTGAACGTTGCTTTTCGTGACAACAAGCTGATCAAACTCGAGATGACGGACAAGCTTGGCCAGTACACCAAATTTAGCTTCAGCAATGTGCAGCGCAACCCCTCTCTCAGCAAAAGCCTGTTTAAATTCAAGGCACCGCCCGGTTTCGATGTCTGGGAACACTGATCTGTTCGATCAGCAGGAGGGGCGATTCAGGCCGCTTGCCGATCGTATGCGGCCGCGCAACCTGCAGGAATTCTATGGTCAGCTGAACATCATTGGCGCATCCTCGCCACTGCGCCAGGCCATCGAGAGTGACCGCCTCCATTCAATGATCTTCTGGGGGCCTCCCGGCACTGGGAAAACCACGCTGGCCTCGATGCTGGCGAGCCACTCGGGCGCTGCTTTTATCAAGTTGTCCGCCGTGCTCTCCGGGGTCAAGGAGATTCGCGCCGCTGTCGAACAGGCGCGTGCATTGCGCCAACAAGGCCGCATGACGGTGCTCTTCATCGATGAGGTGCATCGTTTCAACAAGTCCCAGCAGGATGCTTTTCTGCCGCACGTTGAAGACGGCACCATCGTTTTTGTCGGCGCCACCACCGAAAACCCCTCCTTCGAGCTCAATAATGCGCTGCTCTCCCGCGCCCGCGTCTATGTATTGAAAGCGCTCGACGAGGAGGCATTGCTGTCGGTTATCCGTACTGCGATGACGGACAGCGAGCGGGGCCTGGGTGAGCGTGGCCTGGCCATCAAGGAGGAAGATCTGCAACTGCTGGTGCAGGCGGCCGATGGTGACGCCCGGCGGGCGCTGAATCTGCTCGAGATTGCGGCGGATCTCAGTGAAACAAATCAAATTTCCAGCGAGACCATCAGTGAGGTCGTTGCCGGCAGGGTGCGCCGCTTCGACAAGGGAGGGGAGAGCTTCTACGACCAGATCTCCGCATTGCATAAATC
>JAIVTC010000011.1:0-3516 GCA_048629055.1 Candidatus Bathyarchaeota archaeon | reverse complement strand
AACCGCTACAACATCTATCGCTCCATCACCATCAACGGCAGCGCGGCCCCGGGTTACAGCTCCGGTGACGCGATAGCGGCGATGGCGCGGGTGGCGAAAGAGAAACTGCCTGCCGGTTACACCTTTGAGTGGACAGGACAGGCCTACCAGGAGATCCTCGCCGGTGACTCATCCTCGATCATCCTGGGGCTGGCACTGCTGTTCGTATTTCTGTTCCTGGTGGCGCAGTATGAGAGCTGGTCGATCCCCATCTCGGTGATGCTGGCAGTGCCAATCGCCATCTTCGGCGCCGTCCTCGCGCAGACACTGGCGGGACTCATCAACGATGTCTACATGCAGATCGGCATCGTGCTGCTGGTTGGACTGGCGTCCAAGAACGCCATCCTCATCGTGGAGTTTGCCAAGCAGCTCAGAGAGGAGGGCAATAGCATTGCCGACTCAGCCTATAATGCCGCGCGACTGCGCTTTCGTGCGGTATTGATGACCGCCTTCTCCTTCATCCTCGGCGTCATTCCGCTGGCGATTGCCGTCGGCGCAGGCGCTGCAAGCCGCCGCTCACTGGGTACAGCCGTGCTGGGGGGGATGATCGCAGCAGCCGTCCTCGGGACTCTGCTGGTGCCGGCATTCTACGCTTTCGTGCAGGGAATGCGTGAACGCATAAAAGGGGAGCCGGAAACAGCTGCACAACAGCAACAGTAGGAGAGTTCTACAGACAAGGAATCTGTCATTTCGACCGTGGGGAGAAATCTTTTGCTGGAGACACGCTCAAGATCTCTCACATTCGTTCGAGATGACAAGAGAGAGCGTAGGGGAAAAGCGTCAGCGCATCCACCATGATCGTGGCGCATCTCCTCGTTCCCGCGCTCCTGCGTGCAGATGAGCTGAATGTGAAACATTGTGCTTGTAACCACCTCAAAGAGTGGTTACAATGCGCGCTGCTTTACAGGCGCGTAGCTCAGTTGGTTAGAGCACCACCTTGACATGGTGGGGGTCGGTGGTTCGAATCCACTCGCGCCTACCAAATAAAAAGCCCGCTAATTCATATGGTTAGCGGGCTTTATCTTTTTCGGTGTGGGACGGCGAGAATGCGCTTAACACCGCTGTAACAGCGTTTTGGGTTTGCACGGGACTCCAGACAACAAAAACACAGGATCAGCGGCCGGGTTTGTCAATCTTCGATCCGCTATTCAGTAAGTCATGCTCTTATCCAAGTTTAAATACCCACCCGGCCTCACCGGCAGTGAGTTTGTACTGCAGTTGACGCGTCCCGCCTGTGGGAGCGGCATTGCTGTCACCTTGCAGATAGATGGGAAAACGTCTCACCAGAGTGTTCTCAACAAGCCTGAATTCATCATGTCCCATATACCCCTTGGCGTTATCCGGATTGTCCTCCAACGGTGGCAGGTAGATTTCAGTGAGTGATTTCTTATTGTTGGCGCTATAAGCGATCAATTGACCATAACTGCCGCTGCCTGCAGAGGTGACATAGAGATATATCTCCGGTGAACCATCTCCATTCGCATCCCCCACATCCGCGCCCGTCAGCGTACCGTCGATTTCGCGTTTAATGACCGAATTGTCGACTTCCAGTCCGGAAGGTGTGATCTCCAGTTGATTGAGTGAACCTTCATTGGTAGAGGTGACATGAAAAGTAATGCCATGCAGTTTAAATACCTGATCAAATCCTTTTGCCGAATTATCTGCGCTGGCAGTTAATGGAGAGAGCGCAACGGCCGCTCCCAACAGTAAGGCTTTCAGGCGTGCAATATGGTCCAATTGATTTCGCATAGTGGATGCTCCTTTGTTGATTGCGTGTAATGTACAGCGCACATGATAGCACCCCCCGGTTTTGAAATATTATCCCGGCCGGCAACTTTTGAAAAACATGAGAATCTCCGACTGATGTGCAATCTCATTTCAGCCGGTTTTCTGAATCGGCTCACAGAATGGAGAAACCGTAACTGCTTTTGTGGTAAAATCACCGGCTGTTTTGAACTAGCTGAAGAGTTTGTGAATGGAAGATCTCCTTGAAATTCGTGATGGTTGCACCACTTCGGAGCAATTTCTTAAAAGCCTCTCATTTTCCCGTTATCTTGCGATCTACAAGCAGGAATTTATCGATGATCTGGATCACAGGTCTGAGCATCGGTCTGAAGCCCGGCATAAAGTCGATTTTATCAAAGAGATTTGCGCGCGGCATTTTCTGGAGATCCTTGACAGTGACGGTTTTGACTCTCATCACAACCTGGAGCAGGCAAAGCATCATGTGCGTTTTATCGATGGCGCCTTTCATCACTTCCGTCGCAAATCCTACTCGCGCCTGATCCGTCTGCAAAACGAGGTTGTCAGCACCGGGGCTGAAACGCCTGAAACGGTCAAGGATAAAGTCACCGGCAAGGCGATGAGTCTGACTGAGCTGATTATCGACACCCGAAGAAGGTTGATGAAAAAGGTTGGGCTGGAGCATGGTGTGCGCCGTTCACAAGGGTTGGATGTCACCCCGAATGTGACTGCAGGAGAGATCTCCGGGCACTACTTCAAGCTTCCTTCGGATTATGTGCCACTGTCGCATGTTCCTGTGACCATTGCAGCGGATATTCGCACCGGCGTGGATTATTCGACACCCTCGAACAAGCGCGCACTGCCATTTTATGAGCTCGATCATAATCCATTGCATCTGCAGGCTTTCGAACCGGATGATTGGGTCTCCGTTCCTCTTCAGGTCGGGGCCTATCTGATTATTGTCTATATCCACAAATCCCGTGGCTGCATCGAGATGGAACCGGGCCTGCTGAACCTGTTTCCCTTTGCCAGGGTTGCTGATATCAGGGATCGACGCGCAGCGGATGGCATCTTCATCTTTGGTGACCCCGCTGCCGACCTTGATGATCTTGGCTATTACTGGGATGATAAAAATCAGGTGCTGATAGGTGTGGTGCCGAACAGGGATGAACTAAAATATTTTGGATATGCCAAAAAGCCCGTATTGACCCTGCATAATGTACTCGCGATCCGCAATGGAGAGATTCCGCTGCATTGCGGTTGCACCCGCTATATCGTGAAATTCGATGAGCACAGTGATGAACCCTATATAACCGAGATGCTGATCAAGGCCGATGATATGGGACGTATTCACCTGCAGAAGGGAGATGATCACGTCATGCGCCCCTTCTTTTATGGCACCGAGACCGGCGCATTTGCCTGTCTGGATGGATTCAGTGACGAGGCGAAAATGCAGATGGAGGGTCGTGAGGTCGGCTACAACAAGGATACCGGCTCCAACGCCCGCCAAATTGTTCCTGTCACGGACTGTGAAGAGGTGATGAGCGGCGATCCGCTGGATGTGCTGCTCTATATGAATAATTTCACCCTGGTCGAGCCGGGTGAGAGCACCATCGATACCAATATGTCGGTGGAGGATGCGATCGAGCACCTGCGACTGGGTGAGCGGGTTGCCGCAGGCAGCACCCATACGGGACGCGGCTCCAAGGAGAGCAGCTACTGGGCCAATCCATT
>JAIVTC010000010.1:0-2380 GCA_048629055.1 Candidatus Bathyarchaeota archaeon | reverse complement strand
TCGATCAACGCGCCTGGCATGCTGGAGCCTCCTGTTTTGATGATCAGCAGGAATGCAACGACTTCTCCATCGGCATCGAACTGGAAGGCAGCGATGATACTCCCTATACGGAAATGCAGTACCAAAGCCTGGTTCAGGTCAGCAAGGCCATCTTGCGGTGTTACCCCGCGATCACAAAGGAACGCATTGCCGGACACAGTGACATCGCACCGGAACGCAAGACAGATCCCGGGCCGGCATTCGACTGGGCTGAGTACCTGAAGCTGCTTGGGAAGCTCTGATCAAGTCGCTTCGCGTCTCGACCAGAGCATTCCCGCAAGTTTGTCTATGGGGGAAGGGTTTAATATCAATGAGTTACAATTGGCAGTTGGTTTTCCCTACCCCCAAACCCCCATCCCACTGACTTATTCTGAGGCTCCCTAGCATGAACCCTTTACTGCTCCTGCTGCTGTTATTGAACACTGCAGAGACACTGGCTGCGTCTCCGCAACGCGTCATTACGCTCTCCCCGCACGCCACAGAGCTCGTCTATTTCGCTGGCGGCGAGAGCAGGCTGGTGGGGATCTCCAACTTCAGCGACTTCCCACCCACGGTCACCACGCTGCCCAGGGTTGGCGATGCCATGGGCATAGACCGGGAACGCATCCTCATGCTAAAGCCGGATCTGGTGGTGGTGTGGAGCGGCGGTGCACGCTTTCGCGATTTGCAGTGGCTGCATCAACAACATATCCATGTCTACGAATCCGATCCGCAAACCCTGCAGGCCATCGCCGGGGATATCCTGGCGCTGGGAAAGTTGCTGGGAACAGAGCAGCATGCCCGACGCAGTGTCAGAGACTTCAACCGGCAGCTACAGCAACTGCGAGCAGTGGGCCAAAACAGTTTATCCGGGCGAAGAGTCATCCACCAGTTGTGGCAGCATCCACTGATGGTGTTGACAGACGAAGAGCTGGTCTCACGTGCGCTGGCGTTGTGCGGCATCACCAACCCGGTGCACATACCCGGTCACAAACTGGCGACTGTCACCGATGAATATCTGTGGGCACTCGAAGCCGATGCCATACTCATCGATAACAAGAGCTTCTTCGATGCCTACAATCCCTCTTCGATGAGAGTCATCCATGCAGACACCCTGCGCCTGCACAGGCCCACACCCAGACTGCTGGATGCCGCCCTGGAAGTGTGCCAGGAACTCATTCCCTAGTCCTCATCCCTCAGTCCTCACTCCTCATCATCAAACCTCCGCCCACATCCTCAGCAGATTGGCGTAGGAGCGGTCCACTCTCTGATGCAATTCACTGCCGGGCTGCTCTTTTAACAGGCTGTCGCGGGACTGCACCAGGTCAAAAAGAATCTCCCGCCGTGCAGGATCGCGCACCTGGCTCTGAATCCAGGTAAGGGCGACCAGCCGTTCGCCGCTGCGCACCTCAGCAACATGGTGCAGACTGGAGGAGGGATAGAGCACTGCATCGCCTGCATCGAGTTTGACCCTGGTCTCGCCATAGGTGGTGCGAATCACCAGTTCACCTCCTTCGTAGCTACCAGGGGGATTCAGAAAGGTCGTCATGGAGATGTCTGTGCGGAATTTGGCGCCTGCTCCCATGATCGGTTCATCGATATGATCGCCGTAATGCATCCCCTGGTGATAGCGGGCGACGATAAAATCGGCCAGCCGGTTTGGCAAGGCGGCATTACGGAAAATCATGTTCTCACCGAAACTGCTCATCAAAATCCGGTTTAGCAGTTGCTGCGCCTGAGGTTCCGGCGCCAGTTCTTCATTCTCCTTGACCTGACGGGCCGCGGAACCCGCCGTCAAACGACCGTCCTTGAAGCTTGCCTGACTGACCACTTCATGGATCTTGTTGAGTTGCGCCTCATTCAGCACATGACAGATTTTTAACAGCATAGGTTCACTCCAGATTCAAAAAACCACACATTCATGGTTTTATAACAACGGCTATTTTCGGTAGAATGGCACAAATTTCTTGAATAGACACCAGATTATGGAACTGAATGTCGTCATCGATGAAGATATCTTCACTTTAAATGTCCCTGATCAACTGTTGCAGCAAGCTGAAAGCTTCTTCGACAAAATGGATGCCGATATGGACCAGGGCATCCAACTGAGTCGTCAATGGGTAGAGAAGCCGCAACTTGTCCAGCGCCTGCAGCTTGTCGGCAACAAATTGCTGACAGCGCTTGAAACAGAGGATCATCAGCTTGGACGCATGATGGCAGCTTATATGCTGTCACGCGCACCGGATATTGACCGCATCTACCTCGATACGACCGGAGAAATCGACAATACCGAGATACAATTCAAAAACATGGGGGTAGAACCAACCTTCAGCATGCCGATGATGCAAGAGCAGTCAGGCCA
>JAIVTC010000009.1:0-6329 GCA_048629055.1 Candidatus Bathyarchaeota archaeon | reverse complement strand
CAGCCGTTCTGTGATGGTTCTCACCGTGGCACCAGCTTCACACCCGTGGCATTCAAGCCTGATGCATCCGGGGAAGCCTGGCTGTGCATGTGCAAACACACCGGCACTCCTCCCTATTGCGATGGCACCCATGCGAGGCTGACGCAGCAGCAGCTGCACGAGGGGCAGGCTGTAGAGTCTCCTTCGCCACAAGATGTTGAACCAACAGCGGAAGAGCCAACTGTAAAACGCATCCATGACATGGCCCGCTACGGGCTCTCAAAAGTCGGCGAGCATGGCGAAATCGTTGCGATGGGTGTGCCCCGCAGCAAACTGCCGCACTGGGACGATATCCAGATACTGGCGGCGCAACTTGCGACGCGGCCGTTGATGGAGCATGACGCTGTCGGCACCGAGCTGATTATCGGTCCGAACGCGAACAAGCCGCTGCTGCTGGATATACCCCTGTTTGTATCAGACATGAGCTTCGGCTCCCTCTCGCCGGAGGCGAAAATGGCGCTGGCGCGTGGCGCCGAATTGGCGGGAACAGCTGTTTGCTCCGGAGAAGGCGGCATGATGCCGGAGGAGCAGCAGGCCAACAGTCGTTATTTCTATGAACTGGCAACGGCGATGTTCGGTTATCACGAAGAGCAGCTCACGAAGGTGCAGGCTTTCCATTTCAAGGGAGGTCAGGCGGCCAAGACAGGCATCGGTGGTCACCTGCCAGGCGCAAAAGTGTCGGCCCGGATTGCCGGGGTGCGTGGTTTGCAGCAGGGTCAGGATGCCATTTCACCACCAGCCTTCGCCGGGTTGCAAACAGCGGCGGATTTCAAACGCTTTTCAGACCGGGTGCGTGAGATCTCGGGCGGTATTCCCATCGGATTTAAAATTTCAGCCAATCACATCGAGAAGGATATCGACTTTGTCCTCGCTGCCGGTGTCGATTACATCATCCTCGATGGTCGTGGTGGCGCATCTGGCGCAACGCCGCGTATCTTCAGGGATAATATTTCCGTACCAACAATCCCCGCGCTTGCACGCGCACGCCGACATCTTGATGGATGCGGGCGGCAGGATATTACCTTGATCGCGACTGGCGGATTGCGCATGCCTGAAGATTTCATCAAGGCCATGGCGATGGGTGCTGATGGCGTCGCACTGGCAAACAGCGCCATCCAGGCTGTCGGTTGTGTGGCGGCGCGTATCTGCAATACCAATAACTGCCCGTCAGGCATCGCAACACAAAAACCGGAACTCAGGGCGCGACTGGACGTCGACGAGTCAGCCCAACGCCTGGCAAGGTTTTTCGAAACCAGCATTGAGCTGATGAAGCTCATGGCGCGTGGCTGCGGTCACAACCATCTCAATCGTTTCAACCGTGACGACATCACGTCGTGGAAAAAAGAGGTCGCAGAACTGGCGGGTATTCACTTCGCCGGGCCACAGTAAATAACAGGCTTATACTCCACCGCCAGGGAACATCAGCAGCGTAGAGATTTACTTGAGTAGAGGATGCGCAGCGACCCCATCGTGCACGGCATCAAGCGCTGATCAGTCGACTACCGCCTGGTGACTCATAAAATCACAATACTCTTTTTTTGCCGCTTCAAAAGCCGTTTGTGACGATTGGTCCCGGGCGGTCCGGTAGCGTTCGCGAAGATAGAGTGCGTTGAGTCTCAACAGTGCGCCCCGGATATTCAACAATCTGTTCGGCACGCCCATGTTGACTATCTCCCATGCAACACCGGCTATGCAATCCGGATGGCGGCAGTTGCGCGCTTTTTTCGGATCGTAGATCCCCATGACATTCACCATCTCATCCTCGATGTAGGAGATGGCTTGCAGTGCGCTTTGCATCGATATACGTTCTTGATCCATGCGCACATCTTCAGGGACTTCTCCCCGCTCCATGTCACTGCAAAGTGGCGCAGGTTTTTCCGCTGCGGCAGTGGCGCTGTCCGCCACGAAAATGGCGGCCAGCAACAACAGGATTGCGGGAAAATTCATCTCTACTCCGAGTAACATTAATTTCTGTAACTATATGCTTTTCCTGTTCTGAAAAATAGCGGCATCCATTCCGCGTATCTGTTGCGCCAGCCGTGCCATTTGCCAGTGCTTGCCGGCGTTTTTTGCAATCGGGGTGTGGATGTTGTATTTCCAGTAACGCCAGCAGGATGTGGCGGTCGCCGCATATTCACAAAACAGCGGCAGGGACATCATCTCAACCTCTTCCAGCTTGCGAACACTCTGATAACCGCTTACCAGCGCCCTTGCCTTTGCGGGCGCTATTGTCGTGTCATTACTGCACATCCCCACGACTCCCATTCCGAGGTCGAATGCCTTGTAGTAATAACATGCCTCCTCAAAGTCGATGATCGCCCTGAATTGATCGCCGTCGAACAACAGGTTGTCGTAGAAGAGGTCGCCATGGATAAAACCCCGCGGCGCATCCGTCGGGATCTTCTGCGTGAGGTAAGCAATCTGCCCGGCCAGCCATGACTCGTAACGCGTATCTATATTCACCCCGATGACGCTCTCGAACAGCTGCAGACCATAGGAGTGGTTGGGTTCCAGCAGCTGATGAGGTGCCGCTAGCTGATGCAGCGCCGCCATTTTTGCGCCGGCTTGCGACAGCATCGCCACATCGAGATTCCGGCATACATCTCCGCTGATATAATGCTTTACCATCACGGGCTTGTCAGCGTACATGACGGTGATGCCGCCCTGCACGGGCGACAGTAGACGCGTGGCCGGAAAATCACGCCTCTCGAGCAGCAACAGCAGCCGCCCCAGCTTTTCGACCTCTGAGCGTGACTTGTCATCAAAGAGGGTCAACACGAATTCACCCTGCCGGCTTTGCAGCAGGTAGCTGGTGTTTCCGGCGCCGCCTTCGATGGGGGTAAACTCCTGCAGCGTCAATCCATATCGACTCGCCAGCGCAAAAACCTCATCTTTGCCAAGATTGGTATATCTGGCCACTTCAATCCCTGTGAGTCTGAATCGGCCGCTGAAGATCAGGCGCCGGGTCGAAACCAATCAGCAACACGTCACGCATAGCCGGTGCGTCGGGGTTTTCAGGCCGGATGGGATTCACCGCGTGCATGACATACGGATCCCATAGAATCATGGAGTCCATGGGCTGGCGCAGCGTATGGCTCTCCAGCAGCTTGCTGTTGTTATCGTATACACTGCTCTCTCCACCAATAACATTCACACGCCCGGCCATGTGGATACAGACGAACTCCTCTCCATCATGATGGATGCCTTCCGGTGTTGGCTCTCCCGCTTCCTGATTCGAGCAGGTGATTCGAATCTGGTGCAGGTCAACTATCCAGGGGTGTTGTTCCATCCCGCTTTCGATGGGCAGCTGGCGATAATCAAAATGGATCAGCGCCTGGAGAAAAGGATTGCTGAGCGTTGAAGCCAGAACCGGTTCGAACTTGCGCTCGATGCCACCGGCGTAACCATTGAGTTTTGCAGATTGGAAGTAGGTGTTTGTCTCTAGCGGCAACAATTCCCCAGTGTGCGGCAGGTAATAGAAAAGCACCAGGCGCCTGTGACGAAAAGCGGCATCACCCTGCAGGTAAAGATCAGGCTCCAGCGTATCCCACTCCCGCCACAGGCGCTGCATATCGCCGCTCAATTGTGGCGGAATCGATAGGTCAGCGGCTGTAAAGTGAGCATACTTGCTGCTGTACAAGCTGGAGCGTATTTTTTGTTTATCGGAAAGTAAATCCACTTTTGTTAACCCGGCTTGTTCTGGCGGCAGCGGTTCCTAAGGAGTTGTTTTTGGACAACGACTAACTATGAATAATCAATTCCACGACGGCCTTGGAGCCGAAATAGGCGAGTCCCAGCACAAAAAAACCGATGAGGGTCCAGCGCATAGCGATGCGTCCGCGCCAGCCGTAGCGGTAACGCCCCCAGATGAGGATTGCAAAGAGTATCCAGGCGAGGCAGGAGAGGATGGTTTTATGCACCAGGTGCTGTGCAAACATGTCATTCAAATAGAGAAAACCGCTAACGAGCGAGATTGTCAGCAGGATCATTCCGGCGAGGATAAATTCAAACAGCAGGCTCTCCATGGCCTGCAGTGGCGGCAGGGATTTGATGAAGCCTCCGGGTTGTCGATTGTGCAGATGTTTGTCCTGAACCCACAGCAGCATGGCCTGTACACTGGCAATGGCAAACAGACTCCAGGCGAGCAGGGAAGTGATGACATGCACGCCCAGCGGCCAGCCTGATGAGGCATCCAGCAGACGGGTTGAATCAGTTGCGAAGAGGCAGCAGGCGGCAACGGCCAGTGCAATTGGAGGAAACAGAAAAATAGCGAGGTTTTCCGCCGGTTTGGTCAGTGACGAGAGCATGATCACCAGGGCGATCATCCAGCCGCCGAGGCTCAATGCCTGGAAAAAGGCGAGATTGAGGCCATCTTCCGCCACGATCGTCTGATAGAGGAGGAGGGCGTGCAGCAGCAGCGCTGCAAAGCCGACCTGGATGACGATGGAGCGTGATAGACGTGCAGAGAGCTCCGGACGGAAGAGGCGTATGGCAGCCACTGCAGCGGCAGCCAGATAGAGAGTGATTGCAACAAGCGGAATAATCTGTTTCATTCGCAGAATGATCTCATAGTCAGGTATACTTTGACCAAATTTAATTTCTCACACGCCTGAATAAACACCATGTTTAGCAATCTCAGTAAACGTCTGGGTGATTCACTCGACCGGGTGCGCGGTCGCGGACGCCTCACCGAACAGAATATCAAGGATACCCTGCGCGAAATCCGCATGGCGCTGCTGGAGGCCGATGTGGCCTTGCCGGTGGTGCGTGAATTCATTGATTCCATCCGCGAAAAAGCGACCGGCGAAAGCGTACTCAAGAGTCTCACGCCCGGGCAGGTGCTGGTCAAAATCGTCAATGACGAGCTGGTGCGCGTTATGGGCGAGGCCAACGAAAGCCTCGATCTTGCAGCCCAGCCTCCTGCCGTGATCCTCATGGCGGGTTTGCAGGGCTCTGGCAAGACCACCAGCGTCGCCAAACTTGCTCTCTTTCTCAGGGAGCAGCAGAAGAAAAAAGTGATGGTCGTCAGCTGCGACGTCTATCGTCCGGCGGCGATCGAACAGCTGCAGATGCTTGCCAAAGAGGTGGATGCAGAATTCTTTCCCAGTACGGCAAAGCAAAAGCCCGCTGCCATCGCAAAATCGGCCCTGAAAGCGGCTAAAAAAGGCTATTTTGATGTCCTCATCGTCGATACTGCCGGCCGGCTGCACATCGATATAGAGATGATGGGCGAGATTCAGCAGCTGCATAAAGTGTTGAATCCTGTCGAAACGCTGTTTGTCGTGGACAGCATGACCGGTCAGGATGCCGCCAACACCGCCAAGGCGTTTGATGAGGCGCTGCCGCTGACGGGGGTGATTCTGACCAAGGCGGATGGTGATGCGCGCGGCGGCGCGGCGCTCGCTAGTCGCCACATCACCGGCAAACCGATCAAGTTTCTCGGTATCGGCGAAAAAGTCGATGCGCTCGAACCCTTTCATCCGGATCGGCTTGCATCAAGAATTCTCGGCATGGGCGATGTGCTGTCGCTGGTTGAAGAGGTCTCGCGCAAGGTTGATCATAAGAAGGCGCAGCGACTGGCAGCCAAGGTTGCGAAGGGAAAGGGATTCACGCTGGCGGATTATCGCGAACAGATGCAGCAGATGGCCAGTATGGGCGGCATCAGCAGTCTGCTGGAGAAGATGCCCGGTATGAATAAAATCCCTGATGCGGTCAAGAACCAGGTCAATGACAGGGAGATTGCCCGCACCATTGCCATCGTCAACTCCATGACGCCGCAGGAGCGCGAGTTTCCGGCTGTGATCAAGGCTTCACGGAGAAAGCGCATCGCCGCAGGTTCCGGTGTGATGGTTCAGGACGTCAACAAGCTGTTGAAGCAGTTTGCGCAGATGCAGCGTATGATGAAAAAGATGAAAGGCAAGGGCATGATGAACATGATGCGCGGAATGAAGGGGGGAGGTGGTGTGCCGCCAGGCGGTATGCCCCCCGGAGGCTTCCCTCCAGGTGGCGGCCTTCCGATGTAGCCGGGTAAGCTCTGACCGACGCTTCGCCTACATGGACGTAGGTGAGGGGCGTGAGCAGGCCGCTCCTGCGCATCCTGCGCTCACGGCATTTGTACATCCGTGTACGGCAGGAGCGGAAGCTTTGCGCTTCGGTCAGAGTTTTCCTGATAAACACCCTCAATTCATCCATTCAGCTGTCGAATAGGGTTGCAGGCTCTTTTTGTGGCACAATAAACAAGTTTATTCAACGGAGGTTTCACCAATGCGAATTATTCTGCTGGGCGGTCC
>JAIVTC010000008.1:0-6907 GCA_048629055.1 Candidatus Bathyarchaeota archaeon | reverse complement strand
CTGCTCCCGCCTTGCGATCCTTGCCCCCGGCGCCTGCCTTACGATCTTTCAGGCCATCTTTTGATGCTGCCTGTCCCTTGCGATCCTTCAGTCCAGCGGCTCCTGCTTCGCGACTTTTCACCGCCTTTCTATCTTTCGCATCAACTTTGCCGCCTTTACTCTTCTTCCAGCCATCTTTACCGGCGCTCTTTGACCAATTTTTACCATCGCGTTTGTAGACGCCGCCATCTTTTCCGACAAAAAGGTTATTCTTCCCTCTGGCACCCTTTCCACCCACACCTCTTGTCCCGGCAATTGTCTTGCCTCCGCGTGAACGCTGGCCCGCCTTTGCCCAGTTGCCGCTTTTTGCAGTGACCGATTTCCCCCAGGATCCATAGGGCGTCTTCACTTTCGCCTTTGCAGTGCGACGGTTTGTATAGGGATTATAGGAGGAGCGCGCCAACGCACTTCCATAAGGGCCTCTGGCATAGCCGCCACGGTAGTAACGCCCTGTGCGGGGATTGTATCCTGCTCTGCCGCCGATACCGCCATAGGGGCCGTAGTGTCTGGGCCTGCCGCCCCTGTAATAACCTCGCCCATAGCGATAACGCATGCCACTGCCGTAACCGTAAAAATGGGAGTGGTTATGATAGTGGCGATAGCGATGATTCGCCCAGTAACTCCCGGCCCACAGCCCCAGGCCGAACATCAGCACACCGGTTGCCGCCACATAGCTGCCGGAGTATCCGGAGGTGTAACCTACCACCACATTATCATCGGTGGAGTCATAGACGCGCACATAGGTGGCGTTATATTTGGGGCTCTCTTCCGGGATAGAGTAGATTGCGTCGTCCACCTCTGTCGCTACTGCCCAGGGGCCTGTTGGCTCACTGGCGACAAACCACACGCCATCGACAAGGGCGTAGTAGAGGCCGGAAACCAGAAAGACATCGTTGGGCGAATTGAGGGCATAGGAGACAACCGGACTGGTCCCCTTGATCTCTTCAAACTCCGGCTCACCTTCGTAGACAATCTCGGTGGTCGTATCCTTGCGGCTCACCGTCGCTTTTTGTGGAACTGTTGCTAAAAGTACTGCTGCTTCGGCATCAGGGGTTCCCGGCACTGCACTGAGCACATCGGCTAATTGATGGTCTTCCGGAATATTCGCGAACGCCTCAGGAAGATCCGACGATGCCGCCTCCCATGGTCCCTGCAGCTTCTCCGCCCTGAACCAGCGGCCGGCGGTCAGGAAATAGAATTTTTTATCCTCATTATCAACAAACACCTCGCTGTCGGTGTTGGTGACATACATCAGTTTGGTTCCTGAGACCAGGCCAAAAGCAGGCTCTCCGTCGGTCTCGATCAACTCCGAGGGCTCGGTTGCGACAAACACCTGCGCCAGCTCCTCGGCGGCTTTTCCCGGTATATGCTGTTTGACATCCCCCCAGTCATCATCGTCAGGAAGCTTGCTGAAGGAGTCGGGCAGTTTCTGCGTGTTTTTCCACGGCCCTTTGACCGGATCTGCTGTCTCCATCCAGCTCCCCTCGTTGAGCAGATAATAGGTGGAAGTGGAGACGTCCAGTAGCAGATCCCAGTTGGTATTGACTGCAAACATCAAGCCATCGACACCCTCGACAGGCTTGAAGGATGGCTCCCCCATGAAACCGAGCAGAATAGCGGGTTGATCACTGTAATAAATTGGCGGAGGATCGAGATTGAGATTAACCTCATGGACATTCTGGTTGTCAGCCTCAAGGTCCGCAACCAGACGATCCAGCGCCATGACCATGCTTCCCTCCACAGGAAGCGCCTTGGTCACCAGGTCACCGGCCTTCGCAGCAATCTCCTCATCGATATCTGGAAAGTGCATTTTAGTGATCGCAAATTCGTCCAGCAGCACCTCATCTTTCTCTTTATCCACCTCGGTCGTCGCCTTGAGGTAGATGGCGCCATAGTGAAACTCGTCACTCCCCTTGAACTGCACGGAGACCGCCGACTTTGCGGTCAGCGTTGTGTAGTCGATCCACTCATCGAGCTGCGGCTGGTAGACAATCACCTCACCCTCTTCATGCTTGTATTCCCGCGGCCAGCCAAGCACCTCAATATCATCTGTGTCAGGCTTGGCAACCGCAGCCTCGACCGCCGGTTGTGCGGACTCTTCCGCCACCAGGGCAGTGGCCCCCAGGAATACATAGACAGCAAAGAGTGGAATGTAGATGCGTTTCATAGCATTTTCCTATATGAAGCCGAGGGAAATATATTCATCCTTATGTGATTTGAATGAATTTATTCATGGTAAGTCGTGTAAACATAGCACTATCATATGCTTATGTATAGCAAAGGTAATATCCCGGCAACCCCGTGCATTGAATACATTTTGTAAATACAGACGTCATTGCGAGGAGCCGGAGGCGACGCGGCGCAGGTTGAAAATCAGCGGCACGGGCAAAGGGGTTCGCCCATATCTCGATCTCATAGTGGGATGCGCTATCGCTTATACCACAGAGTTGTTCATTAAAAAGATCTCTATTGCTCAGTCGGCCCTCAAGTCCACCACATGATCGGCAAAACCCAGACCGGCCTCGGCATAGAAATTAAACACGGCTGTTGCCCCGGCATCTTTCAATATCGCCTCTTCATCCGGGAACTGCGCCAGCGCTGCGACATCTCCCGGAAATTCGAATCTTTTGAGCTGCCTGAGGACAGCGAGATTCGACTGTATCTTCGGCAGTGTCAGCATGATCAAATCAACACCACGCCCCCTCTTTAGCCTGTCCCAGAAATCCGCATCCGTCGGATCGCCCATCTCTACATTACGCCCGGCGGCGAGATGACTGGCTACAGTATCGGCATTGGAGTCGATGCCAAACACAGTATTCCCACAGAGTTCGTGCATTCGATCATAGGCGCCTGCACCGACCCTGCCCATGCCCATGATGATGATCGATGCTCCGGGCTGTTCGATCTCCTGGTCATCATGTGATCTGACACGACCCTGGAATCTCCTCCAGAACCGGCGGTAATTAAAATAGAGCGTATCCGCCCTGGTGTTCAATGGTGCGGCAACCACAAAGGAGAGCGATAACGCAATTGCGAAAACAACCAGCCATTCATTGCTTATCCAGCCATTGGAAACGCCGACAGCAGCAACAATCAAGCCAAACTCACTATAGTTGGTGAGATTCAAGGTTGCCATCAGCGAGGTTCGCGCGCGTAATTTGAAACGGTTCATCAATGCAAAAAAGAGCGCTGATTTGAGAAAAATAAAGGGGACCAGCAGGGCGCCGATGAGCAGGCTTTGCAGTGTGAGACTGCCTGAAAGGCCGATGCTGAGGAAAAATCCAACCAGGAACAGCTCCTTGAATCCCAGCAGTGATTTTGACATCTCCGATGCCTTGGGATGGGCTGAAATCAGCACCCCGATGGCAAGCGCGCCAAGATCACCCTTGACCCCCACCAACTCAAATATCTCGGCCCCGCCAAGGGCCAGGAAAAAGCCATACAGAATCAGCAATTCGCCATGACCGGCGCGTTGCAACAGATTCTGCAGCAACGGGCGCAGCGGAATCAGCAACAGCAGCAGCAGCGCCCACGCAGAGGGAACTTTGCCTGCGGAGAAAGCGAGAAAGATGACTGCAGCCAGATCCTGCATAATGAGGATGCCGATGGCGATGCTGCCGTGCAGGGATTTCATCTCACCACGCTCTTCCAGCACCTTGACCACAAAAACCGTGCTGGAGAAACTCAGCGCAAAGGCAACCATCAATGAAAACCGCAGGTCAAGCGAGGAGAACAGCGGCACGCCCACCACGGCCAGCGCATAGATAGCAGCGCCAAAAACGATCACCGTGATGACGAGATGCATACTGGTGACCGCCCACACGCGGGGACGCATCAGATCTTTCAGATTCAGTTTCAGGCCAATAGTGAACAGCAACAGGGTAATGCCCAGATCGGCGATTTTGGGTATCACTTCACCGCCATGCACGCCGGCCATATTCAGTACGAATCCCGCCGCCAGAAAACCAACCAGCGGCGGCAGCCCGATCTGCTTGACGATAAAACCGAGAATGAATGCCAGGGATATCCAGGTGACATCACCCAGGGCGATCGAGGCTAATTCAAAATCCATCGACTATCCTGTTGAGAAGTTACGTTCCGCACGCTCTATTACTTCAGCGCTTGAGAACGTTCATTCAGGGCAGAATATCAGAAATGCGGGCGGGGTCAATCAGTTGCAGTTATCGAACGTTTTTTCTCAATAACATCGTGCAGAGAGGCATGGTGAAAAATTTGCAGGGGAGATAAGGCGTCTTTTTACCGTATCCACCACCCCGGCTCCGAATACTGCTAAGTTATGTTGTCATTGCGAGGAACGAAGCAATCTGATTGAGATTGCCACGTCGCTGAGGCTCCTCGCAATGACGTGGTGGATGCGCTATCGCCTTGTCTCCCTCGCAAGGACGGCATCCCGGAAGCTATTTTAGGACGGCTCTCTAGAACTCGCCTGATGCGCCGGCCATCATGATCTCCAGCATGGACTGGTTGACTTTGATCGCCGTCTCCACAACCTTTTGATCAACCAGTTCACTGTTGATCAGCATATCGAGATTCAGCATCATCAACACCGGCTGCTTCTCCTTATCCTCGACCAGTGCGATGCGGCAGGGCATATAGCTCGCGTAGATGGGGTTGCTCATGATCATGGTTCGGGCATCCATGGGATCGCAGAATTGCAGAATGGAGAGATAGGGGGTTTCCACTCCACGCGCCTGCAACTCCTTGGAAACATCCTGGCGGCCGACAAGTTTCAGATTCAACTCGATGGCCTTGCTGGTCATGGCGTCGATTGCATCTTCAATCGATACGCCTTCTTTGAGAGGAATTTGGGCCACTGTCTGGCTGATATCGGTAATTTGCAGTCCTGGCGTCTTCTTCTTTGCACTCTCTTTTTTGGCAGCCACTTTAATCTCGGGCAGCTTGATCTTGCCATCTTTTTTGATTTTCTTGTCATCGAGCGACACAAGAAATGAAGTCAAGTTGAGAATGTCGTTATCGTTTATCTCTTCGAAAAGATCATCTTCAAGATCATTGTCGTGTATACGCACTTTAGACTGGAACATTTTTATGGTTGAGAAGATATATTCGTAGTGCTGTCCCGCCAGCGCCGGCGACTTTTTCTTTTTCTTGCCGAAGCCATCTTTTGCATGGCAGGTTTTGCACTCATCCATGAAGAACTCTTTTCCCTTTTCAGGATCTCCGCCAGTCTGGATGACGTCAAAACGGGGATCTTCCCTCAAGTCGATAGCAGCCAGATAGGCTGCAATATCATCGATATCCTCTTTACTCATCTTGTCGAGGCCGGATGTATGCACCATCAACGGATTGACGCGTTTGCCGCTGATATACTCCGATATGGCCTTTTTCGTATACTCTTCCCGCACTCCGGCAATACGCGGAGAGAGCTGCCCCGGCGTTCCCTGGCCAACATTGCCGTGACAAAAAGCGCAGGTCTTGTTGATGGCCTCACCATTCGCCATATTGGCCGCCTGAAGCGCGGCGGGTAGTGAGATAAAAGCAAGCAGGATAAATAATTTTTTCACGGATGTTTCCTCTGGATTAAATTCTTGCCGGGGCTTGATTTGTCATGGAGATGCAACCTCGCATTCAAGTTGCAAGATGATTATTTGATTTAGGGATGATGCATTTATTTCTGCCTCATCCCTTAAATGAATCTTGTTACTATTATGAAATTTTGCGCATTCTATCTGAAGTTGACAATTATCATTCAACAGAAAATGAGCGGTTATACTCTGCAGGGGTCGGCTTTGGGCAAATAGCCTTCTGCTGCAGATGGCAGCAACCAACCTCCATGTGATCGATGCGGTTCGCTCCTCACCAGCATCCTACAAGTTCATCCCATTTGCACGGGATCATTGTGGTGCTACCCTGCAGGCAGTTGCATAGCCGGTTCCTGCATGCGCCCAAGTTGCTCGCGCAAGCCCAGCACCAGATCTTCCCAGTAACGATTCTCCCCGAACCACGGAAAGGCGACCGGAAATGCCGGATCCTGCCAGCGCTTCGCCAGCCAAGCGGCGTGGTGCAGCATACGCAGGGTTCGCAGGGCTTCAATCAGTTGCAGTTCCTGCAGGTTGAAAGCATGAAACTGCGTATAGCCTTCCAGCACGTCTTTCATCTGCACGGCCATCTCATCGGGTTCACCCGATAGCAGCATCCACAAATCCTGGACAGCGGGGCCGCTGCGGCAGTCATCGAGATCGACAAAGAACGGGCCGTCGCGCCACAGGATATTACCGGGGTGGCAGTCGCCGTGCAGACGGATTGCGCTGAATTCTCCCGCACGCTCGAATGTCGCTTCAATAGAGACCATCAAATCTGCAGCAAGGCTGGAAAATGCTATCTCCAGATGGGGTGGCAGCCACTGGCCTTCAACAAGGGTTTTGACAGCCTCGCGTCCAAAGTTTTCAATCGTCAGCTCAGGGCGTGTACGGAACGGCTTTGCAGCGCCAATCGCATGCATCCGCCCCAGCAAACGCCCCAGCCATAGACGCGTGGCTTTGTGATCCAGTTCAGGCGCATGGCCGCCACGGCGCTCGAACAGCGCAAATCGAAATCCATCATGCTCATGCAGCGTTTTCCCATGGATCCTCAGCGGTGGGATCAGCGGTATTTCCGCCTCCGCGATTTCAAGCGCGAACGCATGCTCTTCAAGGATTTGCTCATCCGTCCAGCGCCCCGGGCGGTAGAACTTGCTGATCAACGGCTCGCCATCCTCGATGCCGATCTGGTAAACCCTGTTCTCATAACTGTTCAGAGCCAAAAAGCGCCCGTCACACAATAATCCGGTTGACTCAATGGTGCGGATTATCGTCTCCGGATCGAGGCGATAGTAGGGTGTGGCGTTGTC
>JAIVTC010000007.1:0-6792 GCA_048629055.1 Candidatus Bathyarchaeota archaeon | reverse complement strand
CGAGCATGGGCTATACCGGTTGCGCCACCATCGAAGAGATGCGCAGTCAACCTGAGTTTGTGCGTGTCACCAGCGCGGGCATGCAGGAGTCGCATGTGCATGACGTGACGATCACCAAGGAAGCACCGAATTACCGGCGTGATTGAGTAGGATAAATACCCCCTCACCCTAACCCTCTCCAGGGGGAGAGGGGATTATACTTCGCCCAACATTTCCAGCAGGACAGCATGACAAATATTCACGCCCACTCCATTCTGATTATCGATTTTGGTTCTCAATACACCCAGCTGATCGCGCGCCGGGTGCGCGAATCTTCCGTCTATTGTGAAATCTGGCCGTGGGACAACTGTGAAGAGGCCATCGATGCGTTGAATCCTGCGGGTATCATCCTCTCGGGTGGTCCTGAAACGGTGACGGGCGATGATGCGCCTACCGCTCCGCAAAAGGTGTTCGAACTCGGCGTTCCTGTGCTCGGCATCTGCTACGGTATGCAGACCATGGCGGCGCAGTTGGGGGGAGAGGTCGAGAGCTCTGATGTCCATGAGTACGGCTATGCGCAGGTGCGGGCGCGCAACCACTCTTTACTGCTGAAAGATATCGAGGACCATGTCACGGAGGAGGGCTATGGGATGCTCGACGTATGGATGAGTCACGGTGATCGTGTGGTGCGTCTGCCCGACAACTTCAAGGCGATCTGCACCACGGATGATGCGCCGCTGGCCGGCATGGCGGATGAGGAGCGACACTTTTACGGGCTGCAGTTTCACCCCGAGGTGACGCATACCAGGCAGGGGCAGCGCATCATCGAGCGCTTCCTGTTTGAAATTTGCGGCTGTGAGCCGTTGTGGAATGCCGATAGCATCATCGAAGATGCCATCACATCAGTCAGAAGCCTGGTCGGCAGTGACAAGGTGCTGCTGGGTCTCTCCGGCGGGGTTGATTCTTCCGTCGTGGCTGCAATGCTGCATCGCGCCATTGGTGACCAGCTGGTGTGCGTCTTCGTCGACAACGGTCTGCTGCGTCTGCATGAAGGCGACCAGGTGATGGCCACCTTTGCCGAGCATATGGGTGTCAAGGTGATCCGCGTCAATGCAGAGGATCGTTTTCTGACGGCGCTCGCCGGTGAAACCGACCCGGAAAAAAAGCGCAAGATTATCGGCAATCTCTTCATCGATATCTTCGAGGAGCAGGCGGCTAAACTCGAAGATGTCAAATACCTGGCGCAGGGCACCATCTATCCCGATGTCATCGAGTCGGCCGGCGCCAAATCCGGCAAGGCGCATGTCATCAAGTCGCATCACAATGTGGGCGGACTGCCTGACTACATGAAACTGCTGTTGGTGGAGCCGTTGCGTGAACTCTTCAAGGACGAGGTGCGCCGCATCGGCGTTGAGCTGGGGCTGCCGTCGGAGATGGTCTATCGCCACCCCTTTCCGGGGCCGGGTCTGGGAGTGCGTATTCTTGGCGAGGTCAAAAAGGAGTATGCCGACCTGCTGCGCCAGGCGGATCATATCTACATCGAAGAACTCTACCGGCATGATCTCTACGACGAGGTCAGTCAGGCATTTGCCGTGTTCCTGCCGGTAAAATCCGTCGGTGTCGTCGGTGATGCGCGCCGTTACGAATACGTGGTGACGCTGCGGGCCGTGACCACGGTCGATTTCATGACCGCGCACTTCGCGCACCTGCCCTATGATTTTCTGGAGACTGTGTCGCGGCGTATCATCAACGAGGTGACGGGGATCTCGCGCGTCGCCTATGACATCTCAAGCAAGCCGCCGGCGACCATCGAGTGGGAGTAGTTGTTTGAAAAAATGGTGCCCTCGACAGGATTCGAACCTGTGACCTATCGCTTAGGAGGCGATCGCTCTATCCAGCTGAGCTACGAGGGCGTCGGCGCGGTATATTAACATTAAAATATTCACTTGTGTCGGTTCAAGAACCACATCGACCGTCATTCCGGCGAAGGCCGGAATCCAGTAACTCGATTAACCCCTGGATCCCGGCCTTCGCCGGGATGACGAAATTTCAGAAGGTAGGGTGCAATAAGCGCAGCGCATTGCACCTTTCCATGCGGCGCAATGCGCTCCGCTTATTGCGCCCTACACGCTAAGATCTCTCCTGCGTCGAGATGACAGATTGTAAGCTATGAAATGGCGCCTTCTTGTGCGGGGTGTCTGAAAACTTAACCAATAATCACATTATTATGTCTGGAAATAGCATCGGAAAACTCTTTTGTGTGACCTCTTTTGGCGAGAGCCATGGTGTTGCGATCGGTTGTATCATCGACGGCTGTCCGCCCGGCATGGAGTTGTCGGAGGCGGATATTCAGCCGGATCTCGATCGCCGACGCCCCGGAACCAGCCGCCACACGACCCAGCGGCGTGAACCGGACCAGGTGCAGATTCTCTCCGGCGTCTTCGAGGGCAAGACCACCGGCACACCCATTGGTCTGATTATCCATAACCAGGATCAGCGTTCCAAGGACTACTCGGAAATCGTTGACCGTTTTCGTCCCGGGCATGCCGACTACACCTATCTGCAAAAATATGGCATTCGTGATCATCGCGGCGGCGGGCGTTCTTCTGCGCGTGAGACGGCCATGCGCGTTGCCGCCGGCGCAGTTGCAAAAAAATATCTCAAGGAGTCTTTGGGTGTCGAGGTACGTGGCTATCTGTCGCGGCTCGGCCCGTTGAGACCTGAAGAGTTCGAGTGGGATCAGGTTCCACAAAATCCATTCTTCTTTCCCGACGAAGCAAAAGTTGCCGAGCTGGAATCCTATATGGATAAACTCAGAAAAGAGGGCAATTCGGTTGGCGCAGAGATCACGGTGGTGGCTGACGGCATCCCCCCTGGGCTCGGGGAGCCGATTTTCGACCGTCTGGACGCGGAGATCGCCCACTCCCTGATGAGCATCAATGCGGCAAAAGGTGTGGAGATCGGCGCCGGTTTTGAATCGGTCGAACAGAAGGGAACAGAGCATCGCGACGAGATGACGCCGCAGGGTTTTCTCTCCAACAATGCCGGCGGTATTCTTGGCGGCATCTCCACCGGGCAGAGTATTGTTGCGAAAGTTGCCTTCAAGCCAACTTCGAGCATCCGTCTCGGCGGCAGGACGGTGAACATCAAAGCCGAAGCTGTTGATGTGGTGACCAAGGGGCGGCACGACCCCTGTGTTGGCATTCGCGCCACGCCCATTGTGGAGGCAATGCTGGCGATCACCCTGATCGACCACCTGCTGCGTCACCGTGCGCAAAATGCGGATGTGATCCCGCCTGTACCTGTCATTCCGGCGGACTGCTAGTAATTCTTGAGTGGCCAACACCTTTGCAAATGAGATGAATTTTCACAATAACTCTCGCAAAGGCGCTAAGCTCGCCAAGAAAACACCTTTGCGGTCTTTGCGTCTTGGCGAGAAACAAGGGTTTTTTCATGCTTAATCACCCCGGGATTTGGTCTCGCTAGATGGTTTTCTCCAGGATGCCGTACTGGCGTCTCTCTTCGTTCTATTTCTTCTACTTTGCGGCGCTCGGGGCGCTGGTTCCATTCTGGGCGCTCTATCTCAAGTCACTCGGCTTCTCCGCACTGCAGATCGGCGAGCTGATGGCGATCCTGATGGCGACCAAGATCGTTGCTCCCTACCTGTGGGGCTGGCTTGGCGACTCTCTTGGGAAACGCATGCGACTGGTGCGCAGTGGCGCATTTCTCTCTTTTTGCACCTTTCTGCTGGTCTTCTGGCTTACTGATTACGCCGGGCTTGCGCTCGCCATGGCGCTGTTCAGCTTCTTCTGGAATGCGGTGTTGCCGCAGATCGAAGTGACCACACTGCGTTTTCTCGGAAGCAACACGCCCCTCTACAGCCGCATACGGGTTTGGGGGTCGATTGGCTTTGTGCTGATGGTGGTGATCCTTGGATTTATGATGGATCAATGGGGGGTATCGATCATACTGCCCGTGCTTGCACTGCTCTATGCCGGGATCTGGCTGTCAACACTGGCGATTCCCGAACAGCAGCGGCGGGATGATCCTGATTCTGCAGCTTCGTTGTCCACCATCCTGCTGCAACCAGCTGTCGTATCGTTTTTTGCCATCTGCCTGTTGATGCAGTTCAGCCATGGCGCCTACTACACATTCTTTTCGATCTACCTGGAGGGCGAGGGTTATTCCAAGGGGGTGATTGGTCAGTTGTGGGCGATTGGGGTTGCAGCGGAGGTTGCACTCTATATATTTTTCATGCATAAGCTGCTGCTGGCTTTCAGCTCAAAGACCCTGCTGCTGTGGTGCCTGTTTTTGGCGGCGCTGCGTTGGATCCTGGTTGCCCTGTTCAGTGATCTTTTAGTGGTGCTGATTTTTTCTCAACTGCTGCATGCCGCCACCTTTGGCGCCTTTCATGCGGCAGCCATCGATTTTGTGCATCACAATTTCCCACAGCATCTGCAGGGCAGGGGACAGGCGCTTTACAGCAGTGTCAGTTTTGGCGTCGGGGGTACTCTTGGCAGTCTCAGCAGCGGTTATCTATGGGATTCAAGCGGAGCTACAACCACATTTCTGATCTTTGCTGCATCTGCTGTACTCGCCATGGGAATCCTTGCTGTCGGCCAAAGGGGCAAGGAGAGAGTACTGAGGAGTGAGGAGTGAGGATTCACCACTCGATCCTCTTCCCTCGCGCCTCACTCCTGTGTTTTCCAAACACCATTGAATTTGCTATACTGCAAAAAGATATGTTGTAAAGAGTTGGGAAACTCGGAGTTTTTTATGCGTCGTAATCATCACGATGTCGTCAGCGGTCGTCTCCGGCATTTGACAACAGTATTAAGTGTAGCACTCTGTTGTGCGGCTTTCAGTGCCTCATCACTGCAGGCTGGCTGGGGGGATTCAGAGTATGGTGACATCTTTGCATCCGTATCAAATCCACAACCAGGAAAAGTAGCGAAGCCTGTGACAACTGCCGGAGGGGCTCCGGTAGATGCTCTTGTTGTCCAGCGATACGCTGCACGTGCTGTTGATACTCCAATACCAGGTACTCAGCCCAGACAAATTCGGCGCCAGAGCACCACCAAATCTCCCACTACGTCTCTCTATCCGCGAGTCTCTCCACTGGGCAACAGCTCAATGCGAAAAGAGTCGATCAAGAGCGCTCTTGGGCATTACCGCTCTGCATCAAATAAGGAGAAACTCAAGCGTGTCTACAAAGGGATTCGCAATAAAATTGTGTGGTCGCGCAGTGATCGCGCCACCAGGGACGCCAATGCAGCGATTCAAATCCTCTCCGAGGCAGACTCACAGGGTCTGAATCCAGCCGAGTATCACGTCGACGAGATACTGCAGGCGCAGCAACAGGGGGATATGACGCTTTTTGACCTGCTGTTAACAGATAATACGTTGCGCTATGTCACTCATCTGCGGGACGGCCAGTATAATTCCCATGATGTTGATCCGCTATGGCTGATCAGTCATGGTGCAAGAGCCGACGTGGTAGCGATCATGGTGAAGGCGCTCAAGTCCAAGAGGGTTGCCCGTCTCATGAATCAGGTAGAGCCGCGGCATGCCGTCTACCGCAGCCTCTCCCGCCACCTCTATGACTATCTCAGTATTGCGCAATCCGGTGGTTGGCCTTCATTTCCTGTCAGGGGGCGTGCCTTAAAGCCGGGTTCCAGCGGTAGCGATGTAAAGAAGCTGCGCGCCCGCCTGGCGGTAACAGATGGCGCCGATCTCTATGCGCCGCAGCCCTCGCGGTTTGATAATAATTTGAAACTGGCCGTCGAGAGCTTCCAGCGGCGTCACGGGTTGAACGCTGACGGCTCGATCGGTGGACGCACGCGCCAGGCGCTGGCTGTTCCGGTTAAGGACAGAATTCGCCAGATTAATGCATCCATGGAGCGCTGGCGCTGGGTGCCGAACAATCTTGGTAATCGGACTGTTATGGTGAATGTGCCGGCTTTTCGTCTCTATTTCAGGGAGAACGGCGTTGATAAATTGACCATGCGAACCATCGTTGGCAAGGCGCCGAAGGCTCTGCAAACACCGACTTTTACGACTAACATGAAATACATGGTGCTCAATCCAAACTGGAATGTTCCCAATACCATTGTCTCTGAAGAGATGGCGCCTAAGGCACATAAGTATCCGCGGTTTTTCCAGGATAATGGTTATAAAGTGAGCGACGAGGCCGGCAACATCATTGACCCTTCAAGCGTGAATTGGGGGCAGTACAGCAAGAGCAACCCGGCTCCCTACAAGGTGGTGCAGGCAAGGGGCGCCGATGGATCGTTGGGTGTGGTGAAGTTCATTTTTCCGAATCAGTATGGTGTCGCATTGCATGACACCAAGAGCAAACAGCTGTTCAAAAAGGAGTTTCGGGCCTACAGTCATGGTTGCGTCAGAGTCGAGAAACCGGCGGAACTGGGAGCGGCTATTCTGGGACATAGAAACTCGCAGCAGTTCATCTCCCTGGTGGAAAGATCCAGTGAAGACGAACGTATCAACCTGCAGCAGGACATCCCTGTTTACATGGTCTACATGACGGCGTGGGCTGATGCAGATCAGGTTTATTTCTATGAGGATCTCTACCGTCGTGACCGGCGCCTGGTTCAGGCGAAAACCTCCAAGCGAGGGTAAGTCGTTGTCCAAAAATAACTTCCAGATCCTGCTGGCCCTGTTGTCCGTCTTCTGCGTTCCAGCAAGAGTTACATAACGCTGCTATGCGCCCCTTGCTGCGCCTTGAAGACGAACAACATTGCGGCGCGATATCGGGAAGTTATTTATGGACAACTCCTAAGAATTAAATGGATA
>JAIVTC010000006.1:0-2865 GCA_048629055.1 Candidatus Bathyarchaeota archaeon | reverse complement strand
GCTACGCTCGCAATGACAGGACAAAAAAAGCCGAAGTGATTATAAATTACTCCGGCCTTAAATGCTTCCCCCTGCAAGGCAGGAGTTGAAGATTGCTTACTTATCCAGTCGCTTGAATCGGCCGCCTTTCAGAGGTGCATCCGCCATCAGGCCCTTTTCACCGAATACAAAGGCGACAACAGGCCCTTTGATGTTGTTGGTATCAAGAACGCCGCCGGCGCCAGTTTTGGCAACTGCAACGTTTGCGTCAGCACCAACTTCCCACTCACGCTTGTTGGAACGGAATTTTCCCAAAGCAGCCTCCTCATTGAAAACCATGATCATCGCATAAGAGGAGATGCCGGCCAGGAAGCCGTACTTGACCGCGGTGTAACCGTAATAATCGATCTTCTTTTTGTTGACATACAAGGTGCATTTTCCACCTGAGGCGCCAATGATGAAACCGCCCTTGGTGATTTTCGGGCAGACAAGGACGCCTTTTGCACTGCCGATGATCGCTTTTGCGCCAGGCTGATCCTTCTCGAATTTTTCCAATGTGGCTTTTGATTCAGCATCCTGGGTGTTCGCATCGAATGCCTGGACCTGGACGGCAGCTGTCATGCCGAGCGCTACGACTGCGCCGATGAGGCTTTTGTTGATTATTTGTATAGATATCATTTGTGGTTTCTCAAGTTGGTAGTGATTCAGGCGGAATCGGAAAGAGTGTCGTTATGACCCTACAGAAAAAGATGCCCGGATAGATAATGGCGCTTCATGCATCTGAGTGAATGAAACTGGCGTGATGTTAGCACATCTGCTGGTAAACGGCGGCGCAGATGGAAAATTCCTCATCTAACCCTATTATGATATGGAATTCAGTTGGTCGCTACTCCTCGAAAGTAAAGCCGCAAACACCGATGACCGGATCCATTTGCGCTTTGGTCCTGGGGAACTTTCTGCAATTCAACGGCCTGAAATTGTAGGCTGAACAGTAATTCATGCCATCGTCGGTGGTTTTCAGAAAGCTGCACCTGAAGGGGAGTTTGCAGCACTCTCCGCACTGATTGCAACTCCCGCTCCGGTTTTTGTCAACGGGCAGTACCGATGTGAGTGTTCTGGCAAATTTATGAATCATGGACATCTCGTCACTACTCTTTGAGGCGCGCTGCTGGCGACAGCGCCACATTTTCTAATACTTCTATCCATTGTCCTACATTTTCGTTGCTGAATAAATTACTTTGATTCTCTTTTCCGCATCCTGTGTAAATTCCTCTATAATCCAGCAAGTCCATTTAGGGAAACTCTGATTAATTTCATAGAGTCCCGTCATTGCGAGCGAAGCGCGGCAATCTCTTTAATGTGGAATCAAGTTGTTAGAGATTGCTTCGTCACAAATTCTTCGCAATGACGAATAAACCAGAGTTTTCTTAGCAATTGTTTATCTGATATATCCTCGAACTGGAGAATGAGTATGCACAAACGAAAATTCCTGATCAGCAGCCTCGCCCTGCTGCTTATCCTGCTGAGCACCACCCAGATCAATGCCGCCCCGTTCAGGGAACGATTCAAGAATGCCGAGCCCTATGGCGTGCTGTTTAATCAGTATGACCCCAATTTTTACACGGGCTTCGCTCCCAGGGTGCAGAGTAAAGAGCACATCACCATTCACCTTGGACGCGGCAACCAGGTGCGCGTGCGCATGGTGCTTCCCGACGAGAGCATCGACCACTATCTCGAGGACCAGGTGGCGCGCCACGCGCTCTATAAAGAGGTCATCGACAAGGGAGTCATTACCCTCACCACCAATAAATCCTGGGAGCTCTACGATGCCAGGATCGAGGAGGAGAAGCTCGCAGAGCTTGCCGCCAAAAAATCGGAGTTGAGCCCCGAAGAGTGGCGCCAGCTCAACCTGGACGCCATCGATAAGCTCAACCCTGGACGCATGCATCATATCAAGCGTGATTTCAATGCCATGGTCACGGACTTTGCCGCTGCACTCAAAGCAGCTGAGGAGCCTAAGGGTCTCAAGGAGAAGCTGGTTCTGATCAATGATTTTTTTCCGCACCGCATCTATATCACCGACCTGACAGAGGAGCAGGATGCAGCCTTCACTGAACTGCAGTCACTGGGCAAGGCTGATGACACGGCTGGCTTTGCTGCAAAAGCCGAAGCATTCTTCAAGGATGTCACCGCAAATCTCTATGCAGTGAATGACGGCAAGCTTGATTTCTACGAATTCACCAGCGTATTCCCCGCAGGCACCTACGACTCCACCACCAAATACAAGGGACGCGCCATACCGCGTTTCTCCACCACCGGTGTATGGACCCTGATTCCACGCAAGCATGGAACCGGCGATACCGGCATGGTCGACTACATCTCCAAGGCGGGCTATTACGGTATGATGCCGATGCTGCCGTATCAATATGCAGGCGGCAGCGCCTACAACGCCTTTCACAACCCCGGCATCAGCAACTGGATGGTCGGTCATCCGCTGATTCCCAAAGCGTGGAAAGAGTCAACCGATAACAGCAGGAGCGGCAAGCCCTATCTGCGCTCCTCGATCACCAGCAGGGGGCCGGTTTCACACGGCTGCACGCGCATGAGCCCCGGCCACCTGACTGAGTTCCGTGAAATGCTGCCTTCGACTTCAGAGGATATGAATGGCATCCGGGTGTTTTTGAAGCTCTCGCAGTGCTATGACGTCATCGATATCGACGGGGATGGCACAGAGGAGGCGATGGGTGTGCAATACTATATCGCCTTCCAGGGAAAATCGCGTGTGGCCAACCTCATCTGGGCGCAGAATGACCGCAAGGATTTCTACGACTGGCTCTACGGTGACGAGATCGTCTATGGCGAACCGGGAACGGTGACTGTCAAAGA
>JAIVTC010000005.1:0-5164 GCA_048629055.1 Candidatus Bathyarchaeota archaeon | reverse complement strand
GCAGAACCGCTTGCGGCAACGCCGCCGGTCCTGCGCTAAAATTATAAACCCTAGTCATTTTCTGTCAGTTCTCAAAAAGCCAATGTGAATGTCGTCATTGCGAGGGAGCCTAAGCGACTGCGGCACTCATTTTGCCTGGAGCAAAATTGAACGCACTTTGTGCGACCCGAAGGGTAAATTACAAGGATGTAATTTATAATCCCAAACGAGATTGCCGCGTCGCCTCCGGCTCCTCGCAATGACGGCATTCACACGGGTTTTTTGAGAAGTTACCCTAAAACCTAAAACCTAACCACCTAAAACCTCCCCCCCATGATCCGTAAAATATTCCTGCCGTCAATCCTGCTGGTTCTCGCTTATGGTTTCTGGGTCAGTCCGGACTTCAAGGAGATCTCTGCCGGGGTTGCGATTTTCCTGTTTGGCATGCTGAGCCTGGAGGAGGGTTTCAAGGCGTTTACCGGCGGCGTACTGGAAAACCTGCTGCGCAGGACCACTGACAAGCTGTGGAAGAGCATCAGTTTTGGCGTCGTTACCACCACCGTCATGCAGTCCAGTTCACTGGTGTCGGTGATCACCATCTCCTTTCTCTCCGCCGGGCTGATCTCGCTTGCCGCCGGCATTGGCATCATTTTCGGCGCCAATCTCGGTACCACCACCGGCGCCTGGCTGGTGGCTGGCTTTGGTCTCAAGGTCAAGATATCGGCCTACGCCATGCCGATGATCGTCTTCGGCGTTATTCTCGTTTTTCAAAAGAGCAAAGAGCTGAAGGGGATCGGTTATGTGCTGACAGGCCTGGGTTTTCTGTTTCTCGGCATTCATCACATGAAGGAAGGTTTCGATGCCTTCAAGGATACCATCGACCTCACTGCCTATGCTGTCGGCGGCTATGCGGGAATTTTTCTGTTTACGTTGCTGGGGTTGATTGCCACTGTAATCATGCAGTCGAGCCATGCAACCCTGGTGCTGATCATCACCGCGCTTGCAGCTCAGCAGATCACCTATGAAAATGCGTTGGCGTTGGCTATCGGCGCAAATATTGGCACCACTGTGACTGCGATTCTCGGCGCCATGAGCGCCAATGTCGAAGGCAGGAGGCTGGCTGGCGCACACCTGATTTTTAACATGGTGACGGCGGCAATAGCGATCGCGATGATCTACCAGTTGACGCATATCGTCGATATCGTCAGCGGCTGGCTGGGGATTGCCAGTGACAACTACACGCTGAAACTGGCTGTGTTCCACACCATCTTCAATCTCATTGGCGTGCTGGTGATGACGCCTTTCATCCAACCGATGGTCAGACTCCTTGAGAAAACTCTCAAGCCAAAAATCAGGACCACGGCCCAGCCAAAATATTTGAACAAGGCGTCAACTGGTTTTGCAGAAACGGCCATCAATGCGGTGCGCAAGGAGACACTGCATCTGTATGACAACGCGTTTGATATTATTGCAGGCGGCTTGCGTCTGAAACCGGAGTGGATACGCTCTGATCGACCGATCGCCGAATTTGTCAACTCCAGCACACGCTCCCGGGAGATTGATATTGATGAACAGTATAACCAGCAAGTGAAGGGTCTCTACAGTGATATTATCGATTATATGAGCGAGGCCCAACCCGGCATGAGCTCCGGACAGGCGGAAGAGCTGTTTGCGCTGAGATCGGCGGGCAGGGATCTTGTCGGCGCTATCAAGGACATCAAGCATCTGCAAAAGAATCTTGAGCGTTATATGATGTCGCCAAATCCAGCGATCCGGGATGAGTATCAGAACATTCGGCGGCAATTGGCAAGTGTGCTTCGCGGACTTGAACTTGTGCGTCATGATGGAGATGACTCTGCAAAGGTTCTCTCGCTGGATGAATTAAAAGTAGAGATGGATGAGATCGAAGGCTTGCTGGACAGTACCGTAGACAGGTTGATTCGCAATCATCTGATTACGGCGGAAATGGCGACATCGCTGATGAACGACAGCAGCTATGCGCATGATGTCGCGATGAAGCTGGTCAGCATGGGAGAGGTGCTCTTCTCTACGGGTGACATCAACCTCCGGGATGCAGAGCGCAACATCTCTCTCGATGAGGATGAAATTGATGAAGCACTGGCTGCATCACGTTAACGAGGTCAATGATGGATATGAAAAAATTATTCGCCAAGGCGGAAACCTTCCTGAATAGCGACAAACGCAAGCGCAAAGAGAAAAAAAAGTGCCTCAAGCATGTCCTCAAAAAACTGCGTAAACAGGAGGAGAAGTTCAATGCCCGTTTGCTGCACGAAACTGACCAGGAGGTGATCGACAAGCTCAACAGGAAAATCGCCCTGGTGCATGCGCAACGCAAAAAAGGGTTGGCGTTGTTGAAAGAACTCATGGAGAAAAAGAAGTCATAAATGAATGCAGTTTGTGTCGGCGGCATCATGGGAACGATGCTGGCCGGGGTTTTCGCAGCGACCTCTCTGGGTGTTTTCAGCGGCTACGGTTTCGCAGAGGGCATCCAGAGCATGGGAGAGCAGCTTGGCGTTCAGTTCATCGGTGTTGCCGCAACTGTTGTTTTCACGGCAGCTGTGACCTATGTACTGCTGAAAATCATCGATCTGACACTTGGCCTGCGGGTGACCGAATAGCAGGAGGTCGGAGGCCTGGATATCGCCCTGCATGAAACCAGGGTCAGAACACAATTGTTGCTAATATTTGCTGAAAATGTGTTCTGATCCCGGTTTGTGGGATCATGCCAAACAAGTGGCGCCGGGTGTTATGGGCCTGCTGTAGGTGAAGGCGCTTCATCCGCTAAAAGTAAATCCCAATCCCTTTCCTATCACTAATTATTAATCGGTCGAAGTCGAGAAAAGATTTAAGAATTGCCTCCCCCAAAGTAATTTGCGATCAACTTCACTCAGTCTGGCTTCATCGCAAACTCTCTCCCAGTGTTGCTCAATAGTCGCTATCTGCTGTTCAAAAATAGAGCGCGCATCATCTTCACAAAGCAGAAAATTATGCGCGGTCTCAAGGCATGATTTGAGTTGGCTGAGATTATTATTGTCAGATATCAGCATTGCTTGCGAAGCTTCATTGCCTGAGCGCCCTTGCGGACATATATCATAGGCAGGGGTCAGGGTTAGCTCTTTGCCATCCCAAAATGCGGCATGATTGCGCGCATGATCATCAGTGTTTCCACAAAGAATATTGAAGACAAGACGAGAAAACATCTCTTTCAATGTCTGCTTGGGATCTGTGAAGCGATAGCGAATAATTTCAGCCAAATTTTCATAACTGGCATAGCGCGCCATCATGTCATCAAGGCCAAAGAGGGTTAGCGCGGAAACCATGGATTTACGTGTCCACCCGTGCGCAATCTTTTCACGGTCAAATCGCTCAACCAGCAACACATCTTTATTTGACGCCGTTTTCAGTTTGACGGGTGGAACATGCAGCCCGACTAGCGCGGCTAGCTTCATGGCGATAAATTCAGCTTTCACAACGCTGTATATATCCGTGCTGGAAGAAAATTTGGCGACATATTTTTTATCATTATCCTCAACTAGAGCCTTTGGGCGCGCACCACCAATCGCTGTGCCGTGATATAAGGCCAGATCAAGCTCAGGTGTGAGGGGGATGCCTTTTTCAACGCGTGCGGCAGAATCCAGCAGCTCTTCGAGTGGAACATTGGTGGCGCTACGCGGCTCGTACTCGGAAGGAGATTGCTGAAAATCGAGCGCACCAATACGATCAGAGCCGGATTCTAAAAGATAGGTCAGCTCATCGAGCACAGCGGTATCCGCGCCGGCGCCTTTTAATCCCAGCTTTTTATTGATAATCACACGCCGACCCCAAGCATCGGGCGCGCCATCGCGAATACAGCCGGGCATGCTCAGCCCATCAAGCGGGGGCAAACTTCCGGCCTTTAGAGGCAATTCCGGTTCATAAATCGGAATGGCGGGTTTGAGATCATTGACCCGCTCAAGATAGCTTTTACCATAGTTGAATAGGAGATTTCCGCTATCTGTTTCCAACCGGCCTGCTACAACTGGCTCGGTCTCTCCCGGCAGCCATATCCAGACAAAGGCTTCGTTATAATGCTTTTCAGAAATCATCATGAACCGCCTTTGTCTTTACCCTGATGCGTTTGGGTAGCAAGGCAATCTTGTCCCTTGTCTGCTCGATATGCCTTGAAAGTGGGAGCCTCTCTTGTTCGAAGAGGTTAATGCCGACAAGCGTAGCGACCTCAAAAACCAGACCAATGGCGCAGCTCATCTTGCCACTTTCGATTTTTTGCAAGGTAGCTCTGGAAATACCGGCGCGCTCAGCCAGATTTTTCTCGCTCCACTTGCGCTGCTTGCGTCCGAGCTTGATCTGCTCCCCAAGCAAAGTGACTGTTTCGAGGGCATACTTTGAGTAAGTTCTCTGTTTTGCCATGGCTATAACCCGCCAAAATGAATACCGAAGTAGTCATTAAATCGACCAATGACCACTATGTTAGTCAAAGATAGCAGTAACTAAGCGATGAATCAAGTGGAATGACTATTATAGCGAGCATATAGGCGCTTAATGACTATAAAATTAGTCAACTATGACAATCCAGACTCTTTAACCCGTGCTCTCAGCTCTTCCAGAGTCGGGATATTCTTAGAAGCTTCACACGCCACAATCTGATCAAGGATGAATTCCCATACCAGAGCGGCGCGCTGTTTCTCGAAGTCATATAAAAAGGGGTCGGTGACAAACGAGAATTATTTGTTACCGACCCCTTTTTAAGTCCGAATACAGTTAGACCGGTCAACGAGCTGCTGGACCGTATTCCCTTGGTAAACGAGACGGGGAGCCAGTCATGAATAATGGTCATGAAGAAAACGTCAAATTTTCACTCCAGTCAGCCAGTTCGGGTGAGCCGTTTGCCTCGTGCACTAAGGAGCTGTCCAATTCAGGGGGACAGTGCACTCATTGGGGCTGAGTTCAGTTAGGAAATAGGTATACTGTCCCCTGAATTGGTTATATCTCTATCGCTCCGGGGTAGCGGTTCTTGTACTCGCTGGGTGACATGCCGGTCCAGCCCTTGAACGCCCTCGAAAAAGCAGATGTCCCGGAAAAGCCGAGCAGAAAGGAGACCTGATACAGCGGCATGCTTCCGTCCATGATGTATTTGCTCGCCAACTCTCGCCGCGCCTCAGTCAGC
>JAIVTC010000004.1:0-5141 GCA_048629055.1 Candidatus Bathyarchaeota archaeon | reverse complement strand
TTTTTATGGTTGATGAAAAACTGTGCTGTGGCTGAATGGGGATCGGCGGTGCGTGCCATGGCAATCGTGCCACGCAGATTTTTTAAACCATTTTTTGCTTCATTATCGACAGGCTCCCGTGTCTCTTTCTTCTGATAATCCGTGTCGAAACCGCCTCCCTGGATCATGAATCCATTGATGACGCGATGAAAGATCGTTCCTTCGTAGAATCCTTCATCGACATACTTGAGAAAGTTTTCGACAGTCTTAGGGGCTTTGTCCGCATAGAGTTCCAGTTTGATATCCCCCTTGCTGGTGGAGATCACGATCTGCACCGGCTCTGATGCTTTGCCTGTTTCCTTAGCCGTTGCCGAATCACTCTCCGGCTGAGACTCTGCACCGGCAAAGGTGGTGAATGAGATCAGTAAAAATGACAATAAAAGTTGTTTCATGAATCTTCTCCTGAAAAATTATCGCGAAAATAATACACTATATAGCTGATATGTGACATCTATAACTCCATACAGGGAAGCAGGATCGGGATCTGCCATTCAGGGCTGTATAAAACAGGGATGTTTTATCAGAGCGTACAGGGAAGTATTCACAGCGGCGCTGAAGGGTAGATCCCGATCCTGCGCAACATCAAACAATCGAGTCTTTCATGCTTCGTATCTACAACGACCTCACGCGAAAAAAAGAAGAGTTCAAATCCATTGATCCCGGCAAGGTGCGCATGTATGTGTGTGGCATGACGGTCTATGATCTCTGCCATCTTGGGCATGCCAGGGTGATGGTGGTCTTCGATGTCGTCTACCGTTACCTGCAGCAGCGCGGTTACGAAGTCGACTATGTGCGTAATATTACGGATATCGATGACAAGATCATCAATCGCGCCAATGAAAACGGCGAGCCGTTCATGGAGCTGACACAGCGATTCATCGACGCCATGCATGAGGATTCAGATGCGCTGGGAATCCTGCCGCCGACATCCGAGCCGCGCGCAACGGATTATATGCAGAAGATCATCGCCATGATCGAAACGCTGATCAAAAACGATCATGCCTATGCGGCAGCGAATGGCGATGTCTACTATGCAGTCGCCAGTTTTGAGGGCTATGGCAAACTCTCCGGTAAATCCATCGAGGATCTGCGCGCCGGAGCGCGGGTCGAACCGGATGAAGCCAAGCGTGACCCCATGGATTTTGCCTTGTGGAAAAGTGCCAAGCCGGGTGAACCTGCATGGGACTCACCCTGGGGCAAGGGGCGGCCCGGGTGGCATATCGAATGCTCCGCCATGTCGACTGACGTGCTTGGCAATCATTTTGATATCCACGGCGGCGGCGCAGACCTGACCTTCCCGCATCATGAAAACGAGATTGCCCAATCGGAAGGCGCGACCGGCGAACACTTCGTCAACTACTGGATGCACAACGGTTTTGTGCGCATCAATGACGAAAAGATGTCCAAGTCGTTGCACAACTTCTTCACGGTGCGTGAAATTCTTGAGAAATACCGTGCCGAGGAGGTGCGCTATTTCGTTCTTACCAGCCAGTATCGCAGCCCGCTCAATTATGACGAGGAGCATCTGATCAACGCACGCAGCGCTCTGACACGCTTTTACACGGCGTTGCGTGATCTTCCCGAGGCGCAGCCTGGCGGAGGCGAAAGCCATGTCGAGGCATTCATGGCAGCCATGGATGATGATTTCAATACCCCGGTTGCGCTGGCAGCGATGTTTGATCTGGCGCGGGAGATCAATCGGGTGAGAAAGGGGGATTTGCAACAGGCAGCGGCCCTGGGAGCACAGCTGAAACAGCTCGGCAACATCCTCGGAATACTGCAGCAGCATCCTGATGATTACCTGCAAGGTGCTGATGAGTCTGGTCTCAGCGATGCTGAAATCGACTCGCTGATACAACAGCGCAGTGATGCCAAGAGGGACAAAAACTGGGCCGAAGCAGACCGCATCCGTGATGAGCTGCAGGCACAGGGAGTGGTTCTGGAAGACAGCGCTCAGGGAACCACCTGGAGGAGAGGCTCGTGAAAACAACAGCGGTTGATATTGACGGCGTCATTGTTGGCGGCAACGCACCCATCGTGGTGCAGTCGATGACCAATACTGCAACCGAAGATATTCCGGCAACCATAAAACAGGTTGCTGAACTGGCGCAGGCCGGATCGGAACTGGTGCGCATCACGGTCAATACCGAAGAGGCTGCACAGGCGGTGCCGCTGATTCGTGACGGCCTTGAAAAAATCAACTGCCAGGTGCCGCTGATCGGTGATTTTCACTTCAATGGTCACCGCCTGTTGAGCGACTATCCTGAGTGCGCGCAGGCATTGGCCAAATACCGCATCAATCCCGGCAATGTTGGCAGCGGCGAGAAAAAGGATGCGCAGTTTGCAACCATGATCGAGCTGGCCTGCAAATATGACAAGGCAGTGCGCATCGGCGTCAACTGGGGAAGCCTCGACAAGCAGCTGGTGGCGCGCATGATGGATGAGAACGCGCAGTCAGCTTCTCCTAAAGAGAGCGAGGAGATGATGCATGAGATCATGGTCGCCTCGGCCCTGGAGAGCGCCGCACGTGCCGGGGAGATCGGGCTCGCCGCTGAAAAAATTGTGATCTCCTGCAAGATGAGCGGCGTGCAGGACCTCATCAGCGTCTATCAGCAGTTGGCGCAGCAGTGTGATTATGCACTGCATCTCGGATTGACCGAGGCGGGGATGGGCTCACGCGGCATCGTGGCATCGACGGCGGCGCTTGCGATTCTGTTGCAGCAGGGCATTGGCGACACCATCCGTGTCTCCCTGACACCGGAGCCGGGAGAGCCGCGCACCAAAGAGGTAGAGGTTGCGCAGCAGATTCTGCAGTCGCTGGGGCTGCGTTCTTTCTCGCCGATGGTGATCGCCTGTCCCGGATGCGGACGCACCACCAGCACCTACTTTCAGGAGCTGGCGAAAGAGATCGAAGAGCATCTGCGTGAGCGCATGCCGGTGTGGAAACTAGAGCATCCCGGCGTCGAAAACATGAGCGTTGCCGTGATGGGCTGTATCGTCAACGGGCCGGGGGAGTCGAAGCAAGCCAACATCGGCATCAGTCTTCCCGGAACAGGTGAGAGTCCGGCTGCCCCTGTTTTTGTCGATGGCAGGAAATTTACCACCCTCAAAGGCGACAATATCGCGCAGGAGTTCGTGACGCTGTTGAATGACTATGTCGAGAGTCATTACAATGGCTGATGCTGACGCAGATGGCTTTGAACTGGATGCGCGACTTGCCGGTGACTGCCTGATTCTTGGTGAACTCGACTGCAGCCTGTTGCTGCTGATGAACAACTCGCTGCTTCCCTGGTTTATCCTGGTTCCTGTCACGCAGGCAACGGAGATCTACCAGATGCAGAAGGAGCAGCAGCTGCAGCTGCTCGAAGAGATCAACCTGCTCTCTGACTTCATCAACAGCGAGTTTTCCATCGAGAAACTCAATGTTGCAGCGATCGGCAACATCGTCAAACAGCTGCATGTACACGTCGTCGGCAGGCATTCATCAGACTACTGCTGGCCGGGAGTGGTGTGGGGTGTAGAGCAATCAGAGCCTTATTCCGAGGAAGAGATCAAGCGCATCAAGGCATCACTGAAAACCAGGCTCAAACAGTACGTCACGGTGAAATGAATGCAGGTTTTAAGTTTTGCGTTTTAAGTGACAGTAGCTCAGCAACAACAGTGATAGCAGAACACATATACTTATCACCTAAAACCTAAAACCTAAAACTCCACTGGAATTGGATATGCAAGCGAGAACTCTCTACGACAAACTCTGGGATGATCATGTCGTCCGCATGGATGAGGATGGCACGGTGTTGCTCTATATTGATCGCCAGCTGGTGCATGAGGTGACTTCACCGCAGGCATTTGAAGGCCTGCGCCTTGCCGGACGCAAGCCGTGGCGTGTCGATGCCAATCTTGCGACTCCGGATCACAATGTTCCCACCACAGACCGGGATCAGGGGATTGCCGACCCTGTGTCGCGGCTTCAAGTGGAGACGCTGGGTCGGAACTGTGTTGATTTCGGGATTACTGAATTTAGTATGGATGACATCCGTCAGGGAATCGTGCATGTTATCGGACCTGAACAGGGGGCCGTATTGCCCGGCATGACGGTCGTCTGCGGCGACTCGCATACCTCGACGCACGGCGCCCTCGGTACGCTGGCCTTTGGCATCGGCACCTCTGAAGTCGAGCATGTGCTTGCGACCCAGTGCCTGATCCAGAAAAAATCACAGGCGATGCTGATCGAGGTCGAAGGCAAGGCTGCCGCAGGGGTGACGGCAAAAGATATCATCCTTGCCATCATTGGAGAGATCGGTACGGCAGGCGGCACCGGCTATGCGATAGAGTTTGCAGGCGAGGCGATCCGCGACCTCTCGGTCGAGGGCCGCATGACGCTGTGCAATATGGCGATCGAGGCCGGTGCACGCGCAGGTTTTGTCGCTGTTGATCAAAAAACTATCGATTACGTCAAGGGACGGCCCTATGCGCCATCCGCAGAGCAATGGCTGCAGGCGGTTGCTTACTGGAAAACATTGCATACAGATGAAGGGGCTCGCTTTGACAAGGTAGTCAGGATGGATGCAGCCGCCCTCGTGCCCCAGGTGACCTGGGGAACCTCTCCGGAGATGGTGGTCGGCGTCGATGCCAGGGTGCCGGATCCTGATAATATCGATGATGCAGTCAAGGCAGATGGAATGCGACGCGCGCTCGACTATATGGGGCTTGAAGCGAATACACCGATCACTGAAATCATGTTGGACAAGATCTTTATCGGCTCCTGCACCAACTCCCGCATCGAGGATTTGCGGGCGGCAGCAGCAGTTGCCAGAGGCCGCAGCGTGGCTGACACAATCACCCTCGCAATGGTGGTTCCCGGTTCCGGCCTGGTCAAGCAGCAGGCCGAACAGGAGGGGCTCGACGCCATTTTTCTTGATGCAGGTTTTGAATGGCGCGAGCCCGGTTGTTCCATGTGTCTGGCGATGAATGCAGACCGCCTCGAACCGGGAGAACGCTGTGCTTCGACATCGAACCGCAACTTTGAGGGCCGCCAGGGGCAGGGGGGGCGCACGCATCTTGTCAGTCCGGAAATGGCAGCTGCTGCAGCCATAGCTGGT
>JAIVTC010000003.1:0-3166 GCA_048629055.1 Candidatus Bathyarchaeota archaeon | reverse complement strand
CGACCCGGGCTAGCGCCTGGCGAATATCATCCGCCTCGAAGCGGTTTCTCACCAATATCGCAATATCTCGCGCACGCAGTGGAATCTCGCCAAGCAGTGCGCGCTTCTCCCCGCCAAGATTCAGCAGCTGCGCAATCTCAGTCGCGCAGCCATCAGCGACATGCACTCCCGCCCATCTCTTCGTGATCGTTTGGCCATGTTTATTCTCTTCATTGAGCGGTACGAACCAGGCAAACATCGGCTCGACTTCAACGCCATCGATCGTCAGGGCCTTCTTGTCGGCGGTGCCTTCAACCGCTGCCGGCTTCACCTTCTGGAAGGCAATATCCCTGTCATAGATAAAGGGGCTTGCAGCACGGCCGAACAGCCGGTTGATCATGCCGACAAGGTTGGAGTGTGAGCGCCAGTTGACGCCCAGCGTAAAGTGACCGGCTTCGGCCTCGGTATCCCGCCGCGCCTGCATGTAGGTGAAGATGTCGGCGCCGCGAAAGCTGTAGATCGCCTGCTTGGGATCACCGATCATGAAGAGACCGCAATCGGGACACTCCTTGTAGATGGTGCTGAAGATGCGGTACTGCACCGGATCCGTATCCTGGAACTCATCGATCATGGCCAGCGGGTAACGCTTCCTGATACGTTCAATGAGCTTCTCTCTGCCCTCTCCCTGCAACGCCTGATCCAGCTTGTTGAGGAGGTCATTAAAGAACAGCACCCGCTGTTGTGACTTGTGTTGATCGATAGAGCTGCGGATGGAGTCGGCAGCCTCCACCAACAACAAAACCCGTCGATATAGATTTAATTTCTCCGATATATTATGCAGTTGCTGTGCTTTATTAAATACTTTATGAGATGGTGCTGTTTCGCCTTTTTTGACTGATGCCGGCTTCAATGAGCTTTGCAGCTTGTCAGTTGTAAGCAGCTCGAATCCCTCAGGCAGCAGATAGGGATCAATACCTGCTGCAACCACATCCGAGAGTGACGACAACGCAATCTCAAGCTTATCTTTTCGGTAAGTTTTTTCTGCGCGGCCCAAAGCTTTTGAAGAGTGCAGAAGATCAGTCACCTCCTTCTGATTTGCACACCACAAATCACTCAACTCGTCGAAAGTAGCGCTACGTTGCTGCTCCAGTTTCTCAATAGTTTCCCTCTCTACACGGGGCTCCTGTATGGCATCCGGATCATCGACCAGCACAGAGAGATCACTCAACAGCGCATCCGGATTTTTCCATTGCTTGATAAGCCAGTTCGCCTTCCTTGATGAAGCAGCGGCAAAATGGTTGCGCCAAAAATCCCTGGCCGCCTGCTGGCGCAGCAGCGACTCATCGGTAATGAACTCTGCGTCAAACAGCACCCCGCTCTCGAATGCACTCTCGGTCAACGTGCGTTGACAAAAGCCGTGAATGGTAAAGATCGCCGCCTCATCCATACAGGTGAGTGCATCGCGCAGGCGCTCGATCACCTCGCTGTCGCCCTTCAGCGGCTGCAGCAGTTCAGGCAGGTCAGTTTCATCCTTGCGCCCCTCCAGCCACAGCAGGGCGTCATGGATGCGGGCACGGATACGATCACGCAGCTCCCCGGTCGCCGCCTCGGTAAATGTCACCACCAGGATGCTGCTGACGTTCAGCTCACTCTCCAGCAGCAAACGCAGATAGAGGGCGGCAATGGTAAAGGTTTTACCGGTGCCGGCGCTGGCCTCGATCAGGCGGATGCCATCGAGCGGGAAGGTGTCGATAATCAGTTTTTGCATCATCTCTCTCGAATGCTCTCAGTAACTCCACAATGCCGACCAAAACGTAGGGCGCAATAAGCGACAGCGCATTGCGCCGCATGGGAAGGTGCAATGCGCTGTCGCTTATTGCACCCTACATTCAACTACTCGCCGCTAACATAGGCACAAAAACCTGCTGTGCAATCTGGCAGAAAGGCTCATCCAATGGATTCCGTCCACGCATTGCCTGGTCAAACCAGGGATCAAGGCTATCACCGCGTGCATATTGACTCCCCTCCCATGCATAGCCTGCAGAGGAGAGCGCAGTGCTTTCATCTTTACCATCGGCAATCTTTTTCGCATAGGCGAGTGAAGTCGCAGGATAGAAGGAGAGCGGCATATTCTGGCCCTGACGATAGATTTTCACCAGCTCATCCAGTTTCGAGACCGCTGCTTTCTGCTCCACGGCATCCAGCTTGAACAGCTTATCTTCAGCAAGATGGGTGCTCCCACCTTCGTTGCCGGCAGCGCAGAGTGCGAGGTGATCGATCCACAGCATCAGCTGATCCTTCGACTTGAGTTTTGCCGGCCGGTAGCTGACGCATCCACCGCCAGCAAGCGCCGACACTCTGCCGGCAATCGTTGCTCCCTCCACATCAACCCTGATATCAACCGGCAAATCCTGTTGCTCCTGCATGGATGCAATCTGCCGCGAAAACTCCTCCAGCTTCTCTGTTGTCTGCGTGAAGGCAATCTCGCCAAAACTGCCATGCGGAAGTTCACCTCGTGCTTTAGCAAGGTTGTAACAGCTCTCGCTATCACCCCCATGCAGCAGTTCAGAGAGCACTTCATCTTTCAGAAAATAGGCTTCAAGATTATCCAGCTCGAACAACTCGCTCTCTTCAAGCGCCTCGTCATATTCGGCATTTCCAACTCCCAACTGCCTCAGGAATGAGCGTGCGGGATTGACGAAAAAAGCTTTCAGGTCACTCAGCTCGATCACTTCACTGAATTCATCTACCAGGGGGAGAGCGTCATCGATAAACTGCTGCCGCCCATTGCCGCGCTCGAGCCATTCGGCAGCATAACTTCCCAGACTGAAGTTGCGATCACTGAACGGCTGCAGCGGATGTGCGGTCAGCATGTGTTGGCGCAGATCGCCATCAGCCAGCTGATAACCCTGTTGCACATAGTCGAGCAGTTCAGAGACAACCACCGAGGCCAGCTTGACGCTGTTGTCCTGCTGGCTGTGGCCGACATAACTGATATAGAGCACCTCGCGGGCAGAGAGGATCGACTCCAAAAAGAGATAACGGTCATCCTCGCGCCGTGAACGATCCCCCTTGCGTGGATGCTGCGCAATCAGATCAAAGCCGAGCGGCTTATCGATGCGCGGATAGCCTGAGTCATTCATCCCCAGCAGGCAAACGACGCGAAACGGGATAGAGCGCATCGGCA
>JAIVTC010000002.1:0-9892 GCA_048629055.1 Candidatus Bathyarchaeota archaeon | reverse complement strand
GCAGTTTGCAGTAAAACCAGAAAAGAAAGTAGGCAGTTTGCAGGATGCAGTTTGCAGTAAAAACAAAAAAAAGTGACAGATGAGCCTCTTGTAAAACTCTCGAATACGTCATTCCGGCGCAGGCCGGAATCCATAAAATCAACCACTTATAGACCAGGAGAAATAGATTCCGGCTAAAGCATGCCGGAATGGCGGGGTTTTGTAAGAGACTCTGATGACTGCAAACTTTCTTTTACTGCCAACTTTGTTGTTACGCCTGCACCAGCCGTACATTCTGCGCAACCAGACCGTCAGCATCCTGCGGACTCTCCTGAATATAGAATTCAAGCACGGTATCGCCATGAATGAGATCCTCCTCATTGATATCCGAGGAGATTTCGTTGATGTGGCAGAAGGCACTGCTCCAGGGTGACTCCTTGACGCGGGTGTTTGTGATCCAGCTGTTGTCATCGATGCGATCAAGAAAGCTGAGAAAACCATAACCCTTATCCGCAAACCATTTTGTACAGACTCCGCGCACACAGGAGCCGGTGCGTCCCCATGCGTTTTTCGGTTCATAGGCGATCGGAATCAAATTCGGGGTGAGGAACCCGGAGTGAAATGCATCGGCCTGACGCTGCAATTGCGTCGAAACATGGTCAAAGCCAAGCAGTTCCACACGACGGCCCCTGTTTTGAATGGCGCTGACAAGAGGCACGAAGTCACCATCACCCGTCACCAGGAGAATCTCATCGAGATGCTCTGCCTGCAGCAGTGCGTCGACCGCGATGCTTAGATTCGAGCTGCTCTCAATCGTGGTTTGCCCATCGTCATTGGTCAAGTGGCGGGTTTCCCTGACATTCACTTTCCAGCCGAACTGGCGCGCAATCTGTTGGTGCGTGTAGGACTTTCTTGCGTACTCACTATCTTTTTCGGCAAACTCACTGTCAAAGGCGAGATAGGCATTAAGACGAATCAAGGTGCGATCACCACGCTCCGCAAAGCGGCGCAGAACATCGTAACGGAGATGGTAGCCGCCGTTACGGCGGATGTTTTCAGAATCGACAAAGACGCCGACTTTGATAGACATAGAGTTCTCCCTAGTAATCCTTGAGTGGCCAACATCTTTACAAATGAGTCAAATTACAACAATAACTCTCGCAAAGACGCTAAGCTCGCCAAGAAAACCTTTGCGGTCTTTGCGTCTTGGCGAGAGAAAATGATCATTTTCAAGCGTCGTCAATCTGAGGCCTGGTCTCACTAAACCTTGAAATTCCCCTCATCCCAAGCTTCTCCCGGAGGGAGGGCCGGGGTGAGGGCGGTACCTTACTTGTTGAGGCGGTTCTCAATCAGGTTGTCGACGACCGATGGATCTGCAAGCGTGGATGTATCGCCAAGGCTCTGCAGTTCATTCTCTGCGAGTTTACGCAGAATACGCCGCATGATTTTACCGGAACGGGTCTTCGGCAGACCGGGCGCCCATTGCAGCAGATTGACCTTGGCGATCGGACCAATCTCGGTGCGCACCAGTTTGATCAGTTCATCACGCAGTTCGTCACTGCCTGTTTCACCCGCCATCAGCGTCACATAGGCGTAGATGCCCTGGCCTGTGATCTCGTGGGGGTAGCCCACCACGGCAGCCTCGGCGACCTTGTCATGCAGTACCAGGGCAGACTCTATCTCTGCTGTTCCCAGGCGGTGGCCGGAGACATTCAGCACATCGTCGACACGCCCGGTGATCCAATAGTAGCCATCCTCATCGCGGCGGCAGCCGTCACCGGTGAAGTAGTAGCCCGGGTACATGGAGAAATAGGTGGCGGCAAAGCGGGCATGGTCGCCATAGAGGGTGCGCATCATCCCCGGCCATGGATGTTTGATGGCCAGGTTCCCCGAGGCGGCGCCCTCGAGTTCATTGCCCTCTTCGTCCATCAATACCGGCTCGACACCGAAGAATGGCATGCTTGCAGAACCGGGTTTCAGCGGAGTTGCGCCGGGCAGCGGCGTAATCATGTGGCCGCCGGTTTCAGTCTGCCACCAGGTATCGACGATCGGACAGCGGCTGTCGCCAACCACATGGTAATACCACTCCCAGGCTTCGGGATTGATGGGTTCGCCCACCGTGCCGAGCAGCCGCAGGCTGCTGCGTGAAGTCTGTTTGACCGGGTCATCGCCTGAGCGCATCAGTGCGCGGATTGCAGTTGGCGCCGTGTAGAAAATGGCAACCTGGTGCTTGTCGATCACTTGCCAGAAGCGCGATGCGTCGGGGTAGGTCGGGATGCCTTCGAACATCAGCGAGATGGCGCCGTTGCACAGCGGACCATAGACGATATAGGTGTGTCCGGTTACCCAGCCGACATCGGCCGTACACCAGTAAACCTCTCCATCCTTGTAGTCGAACACCAGTTTGTGTGTCATCGCCGCCTGCAGCAGATAGCCCCCGGTGGTATGCAGAACGCCCTTGGGTTTGCCTGTTGAACCGGAGGTGTAGAGAATGAACAGCGGGTCCTCGGCGTCCATCTCCTCTGCAGGACACTCAGCCGAAGCTTCGGCCATCGCTTCGTGATACCAGACATCCCTCTCATCGTTCCACTCGACATCCCCTCCGGTGCGTTTGACGACCACGCAGGTATGCACATTGGGGCATTCACTGACAGCCTTGTCGGCATTGATCTTCAAAGCAACATTTCTGCCACCGCGCACACCTTCATCGGCAGTGATCACCGTCTGGCAATCAGAGTCGAGGATGCGATCGCGCAGGGAGTCGGGAGAGAAGCCGCCGAAAACCACCGAGTGAACTGCGCCGATGCGTGCGCAGGCAAGCATGGCGACAGCCGCTTCCGGAATCATCGGCATGTAGATCGCCACCCGGTCGCCCTTGCTGACGCCGCGGGATTTCAGCACATTGGCGAATTTGCACACTTCTGCATGCAGTTCACGGTAGCTGATATGGCGATCCTCCTGCGGATTATCACCCTCCCAGATGATGGCTGTCTGCTCACCGCGTTTTTCAAGATGGCGATCGAGACAGTTGAGCGTGACATTGAGCTTGCCGCCGATAAACCACGCAATAGAGATATCGTCTTCAAAATCCCACTCCAGCACCTTGTCCCAGGGTTTTGACCAGCTGAGATAGGTGGACGCCTGCTCGGCCCAGAATCCTTCAGGGTCATCGATCGAGCGTTGATACATCTGTGTGTATTGCTCGGCTGTAACATTGGCCTGTGCTGCAAATGCTTCGGGAACAGGGTAAACCCTGGATTCTGACATGCTGCTCTCCTGTGATGTTTTTGATGTTTATCGTTGGATGATGGTGATGTTGCGTCAAGTTGCACGGAGTGTCAAAGGATTTCATACAGTTTGCAGTCGGCAGTATGCAGTTGGCAGATATCTGAGGTTTATGCGTGCATGTTTTGCTGTTTACAGGCAAAAAAAACCCCGTCGTGATGACGGGGTTGCGTTTAAATTTCCCTGATTACCAATTGTAGAAATTCCTCGGATCACTGTAAAAACTAATTTCTATGGCTGTGATCGGTTGCTCTTCCAGGGGAGCGGCAGTGGTTGTATCATGAGTGACTATCTTGTTTGCTATCATGTCAATGCCATAATAGGTCGAGTAGTAGTTCTCACAAGAGTCATAGGTTAGACCGCCGGCATTTGCCTGAACAGATGCAAACATTAAGACCAGGGCGGCAAGAGTTGGTAGTGTTTTAAGTAATTTCATTGTAAATCTCCGTAGAGCATTCAATTAACATGGATCAATATTAGAGAAATCTAATATAGAAATCAATTGATATATGTCATTGATGGGTGGATAAGTAAAACTTTGTCTAATTGTTCGTTTGTGGATATTGAGAGTAGGGTGTGTCATTGCAAAGAGTGGAGAGGTTCTGTTTTGTCCACAGATGCACACAGATAAACAGATGTCATAATATCTATGTGCTTCCGTGTTCATCTGTGGTTCATTTTTTTCTATCGAGGTAGGAACGCTCTTCTGATCGCGATTGGACTCTCCAGATCAGTTCAATACATACTTCAATGGAACGGCGTTGCCGCTGCTGAGTGCTTCGACCTGCGCCAGAAAGAGCTCTGCCGTGGCAATGGCGTCTTCCAGGGCGCTGTGGGCATTGTAGCGGGGGAGGCCATACTGCTTTCTGAGGTTGAAGAGACGCAGTTGATTCTTCGCAGTGGGTGCCTGATTGAGCAGCAGCCGCTTGCTCTCGATCTGGATGGTGTCAACGATCAACATCGGGAGTTTATGACCGTAGAGTTGCTGACAGGCTGCATTGAGAAAATTGCGTTCGATGGCGCCATAGTGAACCAGGATTACCCTGCCGGCCATCTGCTGCAGCAGAATCGGCATCACGTCATGCAGATGAATGCCCTGGTGGGCGCGGTCATCGGTGATTTTATGGATGACGACGCTCTCTTTGGGAATGGACTTGTTGACCTTCACCACATGGTGGCCATTGCTGCGCATCAGAATTTTCCCTTGTTTCAGCAGCGTGTAGCCAATGCTGAGAATCGCCTCCTGTTTGGCGTCGAGTCCGGTGGTTTCAAAATCGAGCGCCAGGAATTCACACTCCATGATGTTTGCGCGGCTGTGTGGCAGTGGAGTCCGCAGATAGGTTTTCAGGGGGGTGTCGCCGACCCTGTGCAGCAGCCAGCGCCGATACAGCTGCGCCGGCAGCAGGGCGGACATCAGTGTAGAAAACATCAGAAGTTGCCTGTCTGGTTGCTGGACTCCATCGCCGTCTGAATGGTGTTGACGACATCAAAGGCGTCTTTCAGGTGGCGGCGCTCCAGTGAAGAGAGTTGCTCAGGTGGGACAAAGTTATCCGGTGTCTGCCCCGCCCTGATCTGGTGTGACTGGTGCTGCAGGCGCACACTGGCGATAAACTCCAGCGCATCGCGCAGATCCGCCATTCCACTGCGGCTCAGTACACCGGCTTCGCTGGCCGCCTCGAGCCGGTCCCGGGTATTCAGCGCATTGACCCCCGCGGAGAGTGCATACACCCGCGCCAGATCGGTGATCGGCACGATGCCGCGTTTTTTCATATTCAGCGCCTTCTCCTCGGCGCCGCCTTTCTCAAGTACAAACTGCTTGAAGATCCCCAGCGGCGGGTGAAAATGCAGCGCATTGGCGCTCATATAGGCAAGAAAGATGGTATTGCCCCTGGTCTTTTTCAGCACTTCGCCCTGCAGGCTCTCCAGCAGGCCGGCATCACCACGTACACACTGCAGATCAAAAAAGATACTTGCATACATCAGCGCTTTTGGCTGCGGATTGAAGATCCACTTGTCAAAATAGCTGCGCCACACTGAGAGGGGCTGACGCCATTTTGGATTGGTTGCCATCACATCGCCGGGGCAGTAGACATAGCCGCAGGCATCCAGGCCGTCGCACACCAGGTGGCTCAATTTCTCAAAATAGTCGCCATGCAGCCTGGCATCATAATCATCGGAGAGGATCAGCGCATTATCCTGGTCGGTGTGCGCCGTCTGTTCATTGCGCGCCAGTGAGCCGGCGGCAATCCAGGCAAAGGGGACCGGTGCTTCACCATACTGCTCTTCGGCCATGCGCACCAGACGTTGCGTGATCGCTTCGCCGATGGAGCTGATGGCGTGTCCGATATCATAGGCGGTCATGCTGCTGTCAACCAGTGTCGCCATGGTTTGGGGCAGCTGCTGACTGAGCTGCTGCAGCTCTTCGAGCGTGTCGGCGCGATGAATTTCATTGATCAGGTAGATGGTGTTGTAACTCTGTTGGCGAATCAGATCCGTTGCGGTAATCATGCCAACGATCTTGTGATCATCCATGACCGGCAGATGGCGGATATTGTGACGCGCCATGATCAGCAGCGCCTCGGCGCCAAGTGTGGATGCCGAAATTGTCAGCGGCTCGGGTGTCATGATAGTAGCAACAGGGTCGTCGAATGACATTCTGTTGGCAGTCACCTTGGTGCAGAAGGCGCGGTCAGTGAGAATGCCACACAGCTTTCCGTGATCCATCACCAGCATCGCGGTGACTGTTGCGGTTTTCATCTTCTGCGCCGCCTCCTCGATGGTTGCTGTCTGCTCGATCATCTGCGGCGTGCCATGGGTCAGGTCACAGACATGAGTGGCGATGAGCGTATTGCTCTGCTTGTCCTGGATCTCCTGGATCGCATTGCGCAGGCGGATCGGATTTTTCTTCGAGAAAAAAAGCCGTACGGATTCATGCAGATCGATGAGGGCATGGAAGGTCTCGACCGGGAGCTGGTAGAGCAGGGTATCCTCGATCGCCGTGACAGACAAAATCACATCGCCGCCGCGAAACAGTGAGCGAAAGCCAAACCAGCTCTCCTCTCCCAGCTGATCATAGAGTTCATCATCCGCAGTCCTGATCTCGACGGCACCGGAGCGGATCAGATAGAGCGAGCGATTGATATCGCCCGGCTTCATAATCTGCGAGCCGCGACGTGCATAGCTGATCTCCAGCTGATTGGTGATTTGATCCAGACACTCCTCATCCAGCTTGTCCAGTGGAGCACAGCGGCTCAGGTAATCCCGAATTTCGAGTTGTTCTATCTCCATTGATCTTATAGTCTCATTAACATCAAAAAACTTTTTACCACAGATGCACACAGATAAACACAGATGAAAAAGATGCAAAAATATCTGTGTGCATCAGTGTTTATCTGTGGATGCAAAATCCCGTCATTCCGGCATGTTTTTAGCCGGAATCCAGGCATATCAGATAGTCACTAAAGGCATGATATCGAGAAATGAATCTTTTCTTACTATAGTAGATCCGAATACAAATCGCGCCATCCAGGATTCATCTCCTCAATTATTTTCATTTTCCAGACGCGCTTCCAGTTTTTGATGGTTTTTTTCACGCTGGATGGCTGATTCCATCGTGTCGTGTATCTCATACCAAACCAAAGTATGTACGCCATATTTACTGGTAAATCCCTTAACAACATTACTCCTATGTTCCCAAATACGCTTTAGCAAGTTGGATGTCACTCCCGTGTAAAGCGTTCCATTTCTTTTGCTGGCTAATAGATATACGCATGGCTGTTTTTCCATAATCACCTCCCTGCCATCATCCCTGGATTCCGGCTAACAACATGCCGGAATGACGAGGTCATATCTGTGGTTGATTTTTTTCTTACATCGTCACCGGCGCTTCGGCATAGTAGCGGCCCTGGTGCGTCGATATCACCAGGCGCAGGTAGGGAAATATCGTCGGTGGAACCTGAATGCTGATGTGCCAATGCTGCAGGTCATCTGCTGAAATCATGCTCACAGGTGCTGCCTCGTCATCGATGTCTGTAAGGGCGATGGCGACTCCCTTGAGCGCCTGTCCGGAGGTGACGCGGATGGTGTTGCTGCCGTTGTCGAGCCGTTCTTCAAGGATCACCGAAAGCTGCAGATCGTCACTCCTGAAACGACAGCTGTTATTGCTGAAATCGCATCGCTCGTTGACAGGGTGCAGCTGATACAGGGCATTCTCCGGCGGATCCTTTTTTGCATAATAGTCCATGGCGATAAAACCACCGATGAGCAAAAATGGCGCGATAAATATGGCGGTCTTGAGTTGCGGGTTCAATGTTTTCATGCAGATTCCAATTTCAATCATGACTCTCGCAAAGACGCAAAGCTTCCGCATCCCTGCTCACGCCCCTGACCTACATCCATGTAGGCCAAACCCGCCAAGAAAACCCTTTGCGTCTTTGCGAGAGATTAAGAGGGCTTTCATGCCTGGTCAGTCTGAGATAGGTTACAAGGTTACAATGAAAAAGGCTCCGAAAGGGAGCCTTTTTCCAGTCAGGTGAAAATCACCATTTAGTGATCAACGGAAGCACCGGCACCGGCGGGAACACGGATGTGCTCGACCATGTGCTGGATATGCTCGGGAGGCGGCGCAGTGACTCTGGAGACAGCGAATGCCACACTAAAGTTGACCAGCGCGCCGATGGCGCCAAAGGCATTCGGCGTGATGCCGAAGAACCAGTTTGGCTGCATACCGCCAAGGAATGATGTTCCGGGAACAAACATGATGCCCTTGTGCTGGAAGACATACAGCATGGTGACTCCAAGACCGGTGAGCATGCCCCAGATGGCGCCGCTTCTGTTGATGCGCTTGGAGAAGATGCCCATCATCAGCGCAGGGAACAGCGAGGAGGCCGCCAGACCAAAGGCGATCGCCACGGTGCCGGCTGCGAAATCAGGCGGATGCAGCCCGAGGTACCCGGCTACCATGACTGCGCCTCCCATCGCGATGCGGCTTGCCAGCAGCTCCGTCTTCTCCGAAATGTTTGGCGTAAACACCCCTTTCAACAGGTCGTGGGAGATGGACGATGCAATTGCCAGCAGCAGACCAGCCGCCGTAGACAACGCGGCGGCCAGACCGCCGGCGGCGACCAGCGCTATCACCCAGTTGGGTAGATTCGCAATCTCCGGGTTGGCCAGCACCATGATGTCTTTGTCGATCTTGACCACTTCATTGATGGCTTTATCCGCAACATAGGTGATTCTGCCATCGCCATTCTTGTCTTCAAACTCCAACAGCCCGGTCTTCTCCCAGTTCTTGACCCACTGTGGACGCTCTGCATAGACCATGCCCTGACCGTCTTCCCCCTGAAAGGTGGTCGTCAGGTTCAGACGCGCCATGGCGCCGACTGCAGGAGCAACGGTGTAGAGCAGGGCGATAAAGACCAGCGCCCAGCCGGCTGAGAAACGCGCATCCTTGACGCTTGGCACCGTGAAGAAGCGGATAATGACATGCGGCAGGCCCGCGGTGCCGATCATCAGCGTCAGGGTATAGACGAACATATTGAGCTTGTTGTCCATTCCGGCGGTGGTGTACTTGTCGAAGCCAAGATCCTGCACGATCAGATCGAGCTTGTCCAGCAGGTACATGCCCGAGCCGTCTGCCATCTGGCTGCCAAGTCCGATTTGAGGAAACGCCTGGCCGGTCAGGTTCAGGGAGATGAACACCGCCGGAACTGTGTAGGCAAAAATCAGCACGCAGTATTGCGCAATCTGCGTATAGGTGATGCCCTTCATGCCGCCGAGAACAGCGTAGAAAAAGACGATCGCCATGCCGACATAGAGACCGGTGTCAAACGGCAGTTCGAGAAAACGTGAGAATGCCACGCCGATGCCCTTCATCTGACCGATAACATAGGTGATGGAGGCAATGATGAGGCATAAAACTGCGACGATTCTGGCAGTTTTTGAATAGAAGCGGTCGCCGATAAATTCGGGCACCGTGAACTTCCCATACTTGCGCAGGTAGGGTGCCAGCAGCATCGCCAGCAGCACGTAGCCGCCGGTCCAGCCCATGAGGAAGACCGATGCGCCGTAACCGTTGAAGGCAATCAGGCCCGCCATGGAGATGAAGGAGGCAGCGGACATCCAGTCAGCGCCGGTTGCCATGCCGTTCAATACCGGATGTACGCCCTTGCCTGCGACGTAGAATTCACCGGTGGTTGCAGCACGCGCCCAGATGGCGATGCCGATGTAGAGGGAAAATGTCAGCCCCACGATAATATAGGTTAATGTTTGAAGTTCCATGTGTCAGCTCCTACTCTTCGTGGACGTTGAATTTGCGGTCGAGGGCATTCATACGCCAGGCGTAGAAAAAGATCAGAACCACAAATGTGTAGATGGAGCCCTGCTGGGCGAACCAGAATCCCAGTTTATAGCCGCCGAGACGGTACTCATTGAGGGGTTCCACGAGGATGATTCCAAACAGGTAGGAAACGATAAACCAGATGACAAGACAGAAGCCGACCAGCCTCAGGTTTGCCTTCCAGTATGCAGATGCTGAGTTGTCACTCATCAGTGTATCTCCGCTTGATGGTTGATTTTATTGCCGAACCTCATTGTTATGTGGGAGGTTTCAGCTTATTGACGGATGACG
>JAIVTC010000001.1:0-13633 GCA_048629055.1 Candidatus Bathyarchaeota archaeon | reverse complement strand
GCCAGGCCGTCTCACTATTAGATGATCAGGTCACGAAATCAGGGCTATTTTCGCTTGCCTGCGGCAGTGAAGATGTCGAATCACGCCTGATCCTTGAACATGGAGAGACCCCGTGGGAAGCGCATCACGGCCCCTTTGAGCGCACGGATCTGGAGCATCTCCCCGAATCACACTGGACGCTGCTGATCCAGGATATGAACAGGCACATGCCTGAGATCCGTCCTTTGCTGGATGCATTCAGCGCCATTCCGCAGTGGCGCATCGACGATATCATGATCAGCTATGCCGCCGACCGGGGATCCGTCGGTCCGCACAGCGATGACTACGACGTCTTCCTGATCCAGGCTTCAGGCAAGCGCCGTTGGAAAATCCATCAACACCCGGTGAGTGATGACGACCTGATTCCGGACCTTGATCTCAAAATCCTCAAGAACTTCGACACGCAGATGGAGTGGCTGCTGGAACCCGGCGACATACTCTACCTGCCACCCAATGTTGCTCACTGGGGAGTTGCCGAAGGAGAGTGCATCACCTGGTCTGTTGGATTTCAGGGACCTTCAGTTACCGAGCTAAGCACACACTGGCTGGAGGAACGCCTCTCTACTCTGCCACCGCAGCGCTATACCGACCCCGATCTCGAGGCGCAGCAGCACAGTGGAGAGATCAAACCTGCGGCGATAGCGCGTATCAGGGAGATGCTGCAACAAGCGCTCTCATTTTCCGATGAAGAACTTACCGCATGGTTTGGCCGCTTCAGCAGCGAACCCAAGGAGAACCTCACACCTCATCCACTGGAAAACAGCATCACCGAAGCTGCCTTGTTGCAGCAACTGCAACAAGGCAGCCAACTGAAACGCCACCCCTGCTCAAAAATATTTTACTCCCACCTGCCAGACTCCCTGCTGCTATTCGCCAGCGGTGAGAGCTATACTCTGACTGCAGACACACTGGATCTGGCCATACTGCTCAGCGAACAATACGAATATTCGTATCAACAATTGCAGCCATGGCTGCAGAACCCCCAAAGCCTGGCGCTGTTGACCGAACTCATCAACCGGGGAGACCTCCTGATTAAAAGTTTGCCGTAAAAGATGGAACAGAAACTGCCAACTGCATACTGCCAACTTTCTTTTGTTGTGTTGCTGCCTACTGCGAACTGCCTACTGCAAACTTTTCTTTTGGCTTTAAAAAGTAGACGTTTTCAATCAACGAGGTCAATCCCTTGCTCCTGAAATGTGGCTCGGCATCCAGAATCTCTTCAGAGAAGACCTGACTGATCCTGAATCGCGATCGGTAGAGCGACTCTACCTCTGAATAATCGACGGCAAAAGGCGGGCCGCTCATCTGCTGCTGGTCATACTCCAGGGTAATCAGCAGCGTCGGCACAGCTGCAGCAAACAACTCCCTCTTCTTCTCCACATATCGCAAACGCATCTCCTCAGGCAAGGCGATCAATGAAGCGCGATCATAGATCGAAGCCACATCAGCCAGCATTGCGGAATCCAGATCGAAGAAATCGCCAACCAGCAGCGTGATCCCGTCACACTGCCAGCGCTCAAAATTTTTGATATGATCGATCCGCGGCTGCAACGCGTTTTCTGCAAAAAAGTCCTTCACGGCCAGCTGGCTGATCTCAACACCTGTCACCTCGTAACCCTGATCACGCAGCCACAACAAATCAAGGCTCTTGCCGCACAGCGGCACAAAAACAGTACTCCCGGCAGGGGCTGCCAGCTGTGGCCAGCATTTTTCAAGCCACGGGTTGGTGTGCGACAGATGAAAACCGGTGTGGCCCGCCTTCCATCGTTCAATCCAGGATTCAGGTTTCATTAATACTCTTCCAATGCATTTTTTTGCTATTCTCTCATCTTTACAGCAGAGACACACTCTACACTCAAGTAACAAAGTATCTTTTACAAACACGGGCCATTGAAAAGAGAATTAACCACAGATGAACACGGATGCACACAGATATTTCGATATACCTTCATCTGTGGTAACTATTCAGCATCTTCTTAAAACCAGGCCAAAAGTCACTGCTATTGGGTGTATCTGGAGGAAACGTCGAAGGCATGGACGTTCCTTTGCATCCATGCAATCGCGGCATTAGCACCTCCATGTGCGGCAGATGCTATATATTTTTCCTACGCCATACATGGATGTATCAGTGTCGCGTGAGGCAGGATGCCGGAAGCGACCATGGATGTATTTACGACATTTTCCGGAAGATATATCCGATGGCAGTGACAAGCACGAATGTGCCGAATAATTACCATCTGTGTTTATCAGTGTGCATCTGTGGTTAAAAAAACAGGGATAACAATACCATGACTGCTGATCCTCAATTCCTCTCCAGCCTGAGAACCATCCTCGGCGGCGACTCCCTGGTCGAAGAGCGGGAGGAGCTGACTGCCTACGAGTGTGACGGTCTCTCCGCGCATCGATCCATTCCTATGCTCGTCGCTCTGCCCGAGACCGTTGAACAGGTTCAGCAGATTTTGAAACTCTGCTATCAGCATAAAGTCCCGGTTGTCGCGCGCGGCGCCGGCACCGGCCTTTCCGGAGGCGCACAGCCACTGGAGAATGGCCTGCTGTTGAGCCTGACGCGCTTCAGCCGCATTCTCGACATCGATGCTGACAATCGCTGCGCCACAGTACAGCCGGGCGTTCGCAACCTTGCCATCAGCGAGGCTGCAAAACCCTATGGACTCTATTATGCGCCGGATCCATCTTCCCAGATCGCCTGCACCATTGGAGGCAATGTCGCCGAGAATTCAGGCGGCGTGCACTGTCTCAAGTATGGACTGACCGTGCATAACGTACGCAAATTGCGCGTCATTTGCATCGATGGTGAAATGCTCACCATCGGCAGTGATGCCCTTGATACTCCCGGTTATGACCTGCTGGCGTTGATGAACGGCTCGGAAGGACTGCTTGCTATCATTGTCGAGGTCACCGTCAACCTGCTGCCGATCCCACCCACCGCCAGGGTCATGCTGGCCGCTTTCGATGATGCAGAAAATGCAGGCGAGGCTGTCAGCGGCATCATTTCCAGCGGCATCATCCCGGCAGGACTGGAGATGATGGACAACCTCGCCATCCGCGCCGCAGAAGATTTTGTGCATGCAGGTTATCCAACCGATGCCGCCGCCATCCTGCTGTGTGAACTCGATGGCACCGCAGAGGAGGTCCTCCACGATATCGAAAAGGTCGAGCAGATATTGCAGCAGCACCACTGCACTGCAACCCGGCTTTCATCGAATGAAGAGCAGCGCATGCAGCTGTGGGCAGGCCGCAAGGCCGCATTTCCGGCAGTCGGCCGTCTGGCGCCCGATTACTACTGCATGGACGGAACCATTCCGCGCCATCGCCTGCCGGAAGTGCTGCGCCGCATCAACGAACTATCGCAGCAGTATGAACTGGCCATCGCCAATGTCTTCCATGCAGGCGACGGCAACCTGCACCCATTGATTCTCTATGATGCAAACATTGGGGACCAGCTGCAGAGAGCAGAGAGACTCGGCAGCAAAATACTGCAGCTGTGCGTCGAGGTTGGCGGTACAATCACCGGCGAGCATGGCGTCGGCAGTGAAAAAATCGATGAGATGTGCATACAGTTCAAACCCCTCGAACTGCAGCAGTTCCACGCCATCAAGGCCGCATTCGACCAGCATGGGCTGCTCAATCCCGGCAAGGCGGTTCCCGAGCTGCACCGCTGCGCGGAGCTGGGCGCCATGCATGTCCACAATGGCGAACTCCCCTTTCCCGAACTGGAACGCTTCTGATGACCCTGCAGCAACAGATCACCGAAGCCTTTGCCAGCGCGACTCCGCTCTCGATCCGCGGCGGCTCCAGCAAGCAGTTTCTTGGCAACCCGGTTGCAGGTGAACCCCTTTCGACTGCCGAACACCGTGGTGTGATCAACTACCAGCCTGATGAGCTGGTCATGACCGTTCGCAGCGGCACGCCACTGCAGGAGATCGAGGAGATTCTGCGGGCACAGCAGCAGCGGCTTGCTTTTGAACCCCCATCCTTCGGTGACACAGCCACCATCGGAGGAACTTTCGCCTGCGGACTCTCCGGGCCATCCCGCCCCTGGGCAGGGAGCGCCCGCGACTCTCTGCTGGGCTGCACCATCATCAACGGGCGCGGCGAACAACTCCACTTTGGCGGCGAGGTGATCAAGAATGTCGCCGGATATGATGCAACCCGCCTGATGGTCGGCGCATTCGGCACGCTGGGGCTGATCCTGGATGTCAGTTTCAAAGTAATGCCCGTGCCTGCAACTGAAATTACGCTCAGCTTTTCAGCGAGTGCAGAGCAAGCTGTCACAAGTGTCGTCGCCTGGTCACAAAAACCGCTGCCAATTACTGCTGCGGCATGGCTCGACGGAGAGCTGTTGATCCGTCTTAGTGGAGCACAAGCCGCAATCCGCTCGGCACAATTGCAGCTTGGCGGTGAAGTTTCAAAACAGTCGGAATTCTGGCTGCAACTGCGTGAACAACAGCTTGGATTTTTTCAAACCGGCAAACCGCTGTGGCGGCTGTCACTGCCGATGGCGGCGGCTCCGCTCGACATCCCCGGAGAGCAGCTCATCGAATGGGGCGGCGCGCAGCGCTGGCTGCTCAGCGGGGAGGAGCCGCAGGCGATTCGTCAGGCAGCAACATCTGCCGGCGGTCATGCAACCTGTTTCAGAAATGCACAGGGTACAGAGATCTTCACTCCGCTCTCGAAGCCGATGCTGGCTTTGCAGCAGCGCCTGAAAAAGTCCTTCGATCCCAAAGGCATTCTCAATCCCGGGCGCATCTACACAGAGCTATAATGCAAACGCATATCGACACACAACTGCTGCAGACAGATGCCGGCAAGGCGGCAGACAGCATCCTGCGCTCCTGCGTACACTGCGGCTTCTGCACCGCGACCTGCCCCACCTATCAGCTGCTGGGAGATGAACTGGATGGCCCGCGTGGCCGCATCTATTTGATCAAACAGGCGCTCGAGGGCAATCGGGTCACACGCAAAAGCCAGCTGCATCTGGACCGCTGCCTCACGTGCCGCTCCTGTGAAACCACATGTCCATCCGGCGTGAAATATACCGACTTGCTGGAGATTGGCCGTCACCTGGTCGACCAGCAGGTGGCACGCCCTTTCAGGGAGAAGCTGGTGCGCCTGGCAATGAAAAGCATCCTCCCCTATCCCGCCCGCGTTGCTCCTCTGCTGGCTGTGGCCAGGACACTGAGACCGCTGCTGCCACAAACACTGCAACAAAAAATTCCACGAAAAAGAAGTGTGGAAGAGCGTGCTTCGACTTCACACGCCCGCAAGGTGATTCTCTTTGAAGGCTGCGTGCAATCCGTTGCTGCGCAGCATATCAATCAGGCTGCCGCTCGAGTGCTGGAGAGGCTGGGAATCGAGTGTATAAGGGTCAAATCAGAGCAGTGCTGCGGAGCAGTCAACCACCACCTTGGAGACACTGCAACAGCTGTTGATTTTGCCCGCCGCAATATTGATCTCTGGAGCATGCATCTCGAGGATGGCGTCGAAGCGATTATCGGCACCGCCAGCGCCTGCACACTGGAGATCAGTGAGTATCCACAGCTGCTGAAAAATGATCCCGTCTATGCAGAGAAGGCGAAAGCAGTGAGTGACGCAACTGTTGATCTGGGCGAGTTTTTGCAGCTGCAAAACATTCACAAGCTGAGCCTCATCGACAAACTTCCACAGGTTGCCTTTCATGCCCCCTGCACACTGCAGCACGGATTGCAGCTCAAGGGCCGCACCGAAGAGCTGCTGCGCAGTCTCGGTTTCAAAATCACAGAACCACAGGACGCACACATCTGTTGCGGCTCGGCCGGAACCTATTCGATACTACAGCCGCAAATTTCCACACAACTGCGCAGCAACAAACTGCAGGCATTGAGTGGCAACAGCCCTGATGTCATAGCAACTGCCAATATCGGCTGTCTGCTGCATCTGCAATCAGGTACGCAAACCCCCGTCAAACACTGGATCGAGATTCTGAATGAGTCACTCGATTTCCAACCCTCCCGGTATTGATCAATATATCCTTAAATTACTGACCGAAATCAACCCACCTACAGCCGAATAGGTATATCATTAATCAGTTAATAGCGATTACAACAGACGGAGCATTTCATGAACCCAGAGAAGATCCAGATCGATGACGAGCAACTCACTGTCGATGAACTGATTACGGCATACAAGGATGCCAAACAGATCAAGGAGAAGGTGCTGAAAGCCTATGAGCGCCGTCAACAGGAGCAGGCGCTGAAACCTTTTCAGTCGGAACTGCTGCTTGTGCAACAACATCTGGAAGAGACCGGCAAACGCATGATCATCCTCTTTGAGGGTCGCGATGCTTCAGGCAAGGGCGGAACCATTCGTCGCGCCTCCCGCTACATGAACGAAAAACGCTATCGCATCGTTGCCCTGGGAAAACCGACAAACCAGCAGCGCACCGAATGGTTCTTCCAGAAATATGTAACGCATTTCCCGCATGGCGGCGAAATCGTGATGTTCGACCGCAGCTGGTACAACCGCGCAATGGTCGAACCTGTGTTTGGTTTCTGTACTCCCGAAGAGTACAAAAACTTCATGCGCGGAGTCGTCGGCTTCGAGAAAGATCTGGTTCGACAAGGGACGATTCTGATCAAACTCTACTTCAGCGTCACCAAAAGCGAGCAGCAGCAGCGTTTTGAACGGCGCAAAACCGATCCGCTGAGACAGTGGAAACTCAGTGAGGTCGACCTGCAGGCACAGGAACGCTGGGATGAATTTACAACCCAGAAATATGAGATGCTAAAAAGGACCAGCAGCAATCATGCGCCCTGGACCGTGATTCGCTCCAATGACAAGCACATGGCCCGTCTCAATGCCATGAAAACCATTATCAACTCCGTGCCCTATCAACGGGGCAACGAAGATCTGGACTTTGTTCCAGACCCCAATGTTGTCATTTCAGGCCCCAGGGAGGTGGAGATCATGGAAGCCGAGCGCCTCAAGCGCGGCAAGTTCAAAGGTTAAATGACAGTTTGCAGTCTTCAGTTTGCAGTAGGCAGTTTGTGTTCCCTGTCTTTACTGCCAACTGCCAACTGACGACTGCAAACTTTTTTTTACCCGTCTGACTGACCGAGAACGCCATGCAGTCCGGCTTTGCGCTGTTTCGGCAGCTTCCTGACCTTGCGCAACTCCCTGCCTTTCACCACCAGATCATGCACCAGCGGCATCAGGATGATCTCTATCGCATGCAGCAGTGCACTGCCGGGAACCACCAGCGTATCTCTTCGTGACATGAATGAATTCGGCAGCAGGCTCAACAGCTCGATAAAATCCGGACGCATCCCGCGCTGAAAACTGATCACAATGAAACTCTCGTCTTCAGTCGGCATGATGTTATCTTCAGCAAATGGATCTGAAGTATCGACCGTGGAAACCATCTGAAAGTTAATGTGTGTGCGGGAAAACTGCGGGGTGATATGGTGCACGTAGTCATGCATGCGGCACTGAATGGATTGCCTCACCTCATCCACGGAATAGCCGCGCAGAGCGGTATCGCGTCCAATCTTTCGCATCCACTCGAGATTGACGATCGGCACTATGCCAATCAGCAGATCCGGATACTGTGAGATATCGATATCTCCATCGATTGCAGCGCCGTGCAGGCCGCGATAGAGCAACAGGTCGGTTTTTCCTTCGATCTTTTCCCAGGGAGTGAGAGTCCCAACCTCCTGCCCCCATTTTTTTGCTTGTTCAGCTGTATGCAGATAGTAGCGCCGCTGTCCTGAACCGACCGCAGAGTACTGAAAAAAGAGGGTCTCCAGCTTGTCGAGACAGTTCCCCGCAGGGCCATAATGGCTGAGAATACGGTTTTCAGCACAAGCCTTGAGGGTTTCCTGCTCCATCTCTGCGCGACTGTAGCGATGAAAACCACTCCCCTGAATATAGGCCGCCTTGACCCTGTCCCGCCAGAAGATATGCTCAAAGGCCCTGGTGATCGTCGAGCTGCCTGCCCCCGACGAACCGGTTAATGCGATGATTGGAAATTCTGCCGACATCGGATTCTCCTCCACTGCTCATGGTCAATGAGGTCAGATCATATCATGCGCGCATCAATTCCCTTTTATTAAGAGCGGTTTTAGCCATTTTGAGCTTGCTTGTAAACCTTTGCCTGAAAACGGCGGTAGACCCACTGATACTGCGCCGGGACTTCAAGCACAGCCGTCTCAATGGTTTTATTCAGTGCGCCCACCGACGCCTCGAGATCAGGATCATTGACAGCAGCTTCCACATCCAGTATCCGGCCAAGAAATTCCTCTTTCTGCGCCAGGCGTTTAACAAAAGCAAGCACCACCGGCGCCCCTGTTTTTGCCGCCAGTTTTGACAACAGCGTCATGGTCATTGCCGGATGGCCGAAGAAAGGAGAGTAGAGACCACCGGCATTCTGCATCTGCTTTGGAACCTGATCAGGCAGGATAATAATGATCTCTTTTCTCTTCAGAGCAGCAACGAGTTGCTTGATGCCGCTGCCTGTTGCCGGAACCAGGATTGCGCCATTTGCAGAACGCCCTCGCGTCATGATCTCCTCGAGCCACTGCTGCCGGGGCGGCCGGTACAGCACCGTGGTCGGCGCAACCGAGACCACAGCATGCAGACCCAACTCCCAGTTGCCCATGTGCGGGACAGCAACAATCAGACCTTTGCCCTGTTGATATTTCTCGTCCAGATGTCTGCGGAACTCCCGCACATCAACTCTTGATTCAAACTCGGCAAACGGCCGCAGCCAGGTGATTGGCAGCTCCGCCATCAATTTCCCATTCTCCACCAGCGTCTGCTTCACCAGCTGCTGTTGCTGCTGCTGCGGCATTTCTGGAAAGCAGAGAGAGATATTCACCTCGGCCGTATGCCGTTCACGCAGATGAAAGACCCATGCAATCCAGCCAATAAATCTGCCCAGGCGCTGTGCCGCTCCCAACGGAGTTTTTGCATATAAGGTGAGTAGAGACTGAAACATTTCAGATATCGTTTAGAAAGATTACAATTTGCGATGATTATACCGCCTGTGGACAATTATGCCCGATGTTACCCTTTGCAGAGGAAGAGTTCCTGAAATCGAGAAACTCTTCCTGAAGTATGCCCTGACCATCAAAGCAGTCAATAATGACGCCCCTATACCCGGCTCCTATTGGGGAGAGTCCGAGGCCGGAGTAATCAGATCCACGCTCTATATCCGCGAAGATACACCCCTTCACTCCGCCTTGCATGAGGCCTGCCACTATATCTGCATGCAGAGTGAGCGGCGCGCGCAACTGCATACGGATGCCGGCGGTGACTATGATGAGGAGAATGGCGTCTGTTATCTGCAGATTATTCTCGCTGACGAACTTGGCGATTACAGAGCCGATCAGATGATGCAGGATATGGATCGCTGGGGCTACACGTTCCGCCTTGGTTCTGCACGTGCGTGGTTTGAAGGAGATGCTGAAGATGCCCGACAATGGCTGCTAAAGGCTGGTATCATAGATTGTTTTAGCCATCCCACATGGAAACTATGCTCATAGGCGCAGTACATCATAAAAATAGAATGATCAAAAAATGCCTCTTTCCCGCAGCCGGTTATGGCACCCGCTTCCTACCGGCAACCAAGGCCATGCCCAAAGAGATGCTGCCGATTCTCACTAAACCACTGATTCAATACGGCATCGAGGAGGCGCTGCAGGCTGGTATGCGTAATATCGCGATTGTCACCGGCCGCGGCAAACGTGCTATTGAAGATCACTTCGATACCAACTACGAACTGGAGCACCTGATTGACGGCACCTCCAAGGAGGTCTATCTGCAGGAGATCCGCTATCTGATTGAGCACTGCACCTTCTCCTATACACGCCAGATTGAGATGCTCGGCCTGGGACATGCGATTCTTACCGGAGAGGTATTGATCGGCAACGAACCTTTTGGCGTTATTCTTGCCGATGACCTGTGCAGCGCCGAGCCCAACGGGGTCATGCGCCAGATGGTTAAAATTTATGAGAAATACCAGTGCAGTATCGTCGCAATCCAGAGAGTGGCTCCTGAAGAGACATATAAATATGGTGTGATTGCCGGGGATGAGATCGAAAAGGGCGTTTTCCGGGTCACCGATATGATTGAGAAGCCCGCTCCTGAAGAGGCCCCATCCAACCTCGCCATCATCGGACGCTATATTCTGACCCCGGATATCTTCACAATACTCAAGCAGACAACCGCAGGCAGCGGCGGCGAAATACAGATTACCGACGCCCTGCTGCAACAGGCAAAAGAGGGCAATGTGATCGCCTATGAATTTAAGGGGGATCGTTACGACTGCGGCTCCATTGACGGCTTCGTCACTGCAACCAACGCCTTTTATCAGCTCCAGAAATCACAGGAGTGATCTCAAATTAGAGGCAATAACATCGCTCAATGCGTCATTTTCTGATTGTTGCCGGCAGCGCCGCATGGTGCAGAGAAAGGGCCACACTGCTGCTGGCAGATCGCCCGGGGGCTGTGTGGATCGGCGACACAGCAGAACAGCAGCAACTTGACCGCATCATTCCTGCAAGCCGGGCAAAGCAGCTGCTGGGGCAGGAGTTTCACAGCATTGTCTTTGATGCCCATTGCGGCTTTGATGCAGATGCTTTCGCTGCTGTCAGCGGCACAATCAATAATCATGGCTATCTGCTGTTGCTCACCCCGCCGTTGCATCAATGGCCCGATTTTGAAGACCCTGACTATCAACGTCTATGTGCTTGGCCGGTGACGTCAGACAAAATCGCCGGCCGTTTTTTGCAACGTCTTAGCAGCACCTTGCTGCACGCTCCCAGCGTTAAAATAATCGCACAGGAAGAGGCGCATGCAAGCGCGCCGCTTCCCTCCCCCGTCACCTGGATAACAACATCCACTGCAGATCAACAACAAGCTATCGACGCCATTGTGCATGTCGCCAACGGCCATCGTTCCCGCCCGCTGGTCATCACAGCAGACAGGGGACGGGGGAAGAGTGCGGCGCTGGGCCTGGCAGCCGCCATACTGCTGAATAAGCACGCGCATGACAACTACCACATTGTAGTCACAGCTCCGGCAATGAATGCTGTTGAAGCCCTGTTTCGACACGCCGACGCACAACTTCCCGGCTTCAGCTCACGTAAAAGGAGGCTATTTACACAGGACCGGTCTCTCACCTTCGTTGCCCCGGATCAGTTGCTGAAAGAGAAGAAGAGCGCCGATATTGTGTTTGTCGATGAAGCCGCCGCCATCCCGGCTTCACTGCTTGAAGCCCTGCTGCAGCGCTACAAACGCATCGTCTTCTCCACCACGGTGCATGGTTATGAAGGCGCCGGCAGAGGTTTTGCCATCCGCTTTCGCGACACCCTTGATCGTCTCACTCCGCAATGGCGGGAGCTGCGGATCTCTACCCCGATCCGCTGGGGCCAGAACGACCCCCTGGAACAGCTTACGTTCGATGCACTTTTGATGAATGCAGAGCCGGCTGACAATGGGATTTTCGCAGATTTCACCCCGCATCGACTTGAAATCAGCCGCATCAACCGGGATGCACTGCTTCAGGATGAGCAGACACTGCGGCAGTTATTTGGCTTGCTGGTACTGGCGCACTATCGCACCCGCCCGTTCGATCTGCGCTATTTGCTCGATGGCGCCAATGTCGAGATCCTTGTGGGACGCTACCGGGGAGAAATTGCCGCTGTTGCAGTTGCTCTGCGCGAAGGAGGATTCGATGACGCCATGATGTCACAGATCCTTTCGGGAAAACGGCGCCCGCGTGGTCATCTTGCGCCCCAGACACTGGCATTCCACTGCGCCCTGCCGCAGGCGCTGCAGCAAAATTTTTTGCGTATCATGCGTATTGCCGTGCATCCGGCAATCCGTAGAAAAGGCGTTGCCAGTATGCTTTTGAAAGAGTTGGCATCCTCAGCGGAAGATGTCGATACGATCTGCACCAGTTTTGGCGCCAGCAGTGACTTGCTGGCTTTATGGCGAAAAAACAGTTTCCAGCCGGTGCGCCTCGGATTGACAAGAGAAGCCTCCAGCGGCTGTCACTCGCTGCTGATGCTCCAACCGGTCACTGAGAATGGCAAGCAGCTTCTGCAGCAGGCGCAAGGGCGTTTCCTCAAACAACTTCCGCTGTTACTCACTGACAGCTTGAAGAAACTGGAATACAAGATCTTCCTGCCACTGCTTGAGGAGGCTATGCACAGCCGTGATATATCGTTAGAGAGCAGAGAACTGCTTAAACGCTTTGCTGCGGTGCAACTCCCGTTTGACGCTGTATTTCCAGAACTCGTGGAGCTGGCAATATGGGCCGCCCGCAGCGGCAATGCAGCAAGGCTCGACCCCCGGCAGCAGGATCTCTTCTTCAGCAGGATTTTACAGAGAGAGTCAATCCAGAGTCTTGCCACAAGACTACAGCTGGCCGGAAAGCGTGAAGTGCAGCGCTCTTTGCAGGATGCTGTTCAAAAATTGATGGTTGCAGGAACTACTGAAAAAAGATGAACCACGAAAGTCACGAACCACACGAAACCGTCAAACCTCTTTTTTCGGCATCCTTCAAAACCATCAAAAGTACTTGACAGTTTATAACTATTCAGCATCCTGTCAAATTGATGTCTAAGTCGCTGCTACCGGGTGTATCTATAGGAAACGTCGGAGGCATGGATGCCGAAGCGAGCCTACATGGAAGTATTTACGGCATTTTCCGGTAGATATGCCCGGTAGCAGCGACGATCTCGCATGTACTGAATAGTTACGACAGTTTTACGTGTCATTCCGAGGGAAGTGAGGTACGAAGCTTCCGCGTCTGCCGTACACGGATGTACAAATGCCGTGAGCGCAGGATGCGCAGGAACGGCCTGCTTTTACCCCTCACCTACGTCCATGTAGGCGAACGACGAGGAATCCTGAAGTATAGAGCTCCAAGATCTCTCCTGCGTCGAGATGACAGACTGTAAACCGAAAAATCAAGGATGCCCTTTTTTCGTGCTTTTCGTGATTTTCGTGGTTAAGAATCCTTTCGTGGTTAAAAATCAATGAATCAGCGTCAGGTACTCCATGCGCGTTGCCTGGGATTTGCGAAAAGCACCCAACATCACCGATGTTTTCATGACCGAGTTTTGTTTCTCTACGCCGCGCATCTTCATGCACAGATGCTCCGCCTCGATGGTAACAGCAACACCGGCAGGTTGGATCGCCTGCTCGATGGCATCTGCAATCTGCACCGTCATATTCTCCTGGATCTGCAGACGACGCGCATACATATCGACGATACGGGCAATTTTTGAGAGCCCGATCACCTTCCCCTTTGGCAGGTAGGCGACATGCGCCTTGCCGATAAACGGCAGCAGGTGATGCTCACACAACGAGTAGAGCTCGATATCCTTGACGATCACCATGTCGTCATTGCTGGTTTTGAAGACCGCCCTGTTGACCACCTCATCCAGCGTCTGGTGGTAGCCTTTGCATAAAAACTCCATCGCCTTGGCTGCCCGCTGCGGTGTTTTCAGCAGCCCATCGCGCTGTGGATCTTCACCGACCCCCTCGATAATGCCGGCATAGTGTTGTATCAACGCATCCTGTGACATGA